>JAGQJJ010000618.1 GCA_020430675.1 Myxococcales bacterium | reverse complement strand
CCTTGCCGCTGCTCGACAAAGCCGACCCCAATGCCCGCCTGGGCCCCGCCCTCAAACGCGCTCGCGCCGCCGCGCCCGGGGGCCTGGGCGAGCTCCGCGGCCAGGGCGCCCTCTTCGGCGTCGACCTGCGCGCGCCCGCCGGGCGCTCGATCACCCTCGACGCGCTCGTTGCCCGCGGCCTCGGCTACCCCGCCGCCGGCTGGCTGCTGCACCGCCACGCCGTGCGCGCCCTGCCCACGGTCTCGGCCCCGGCCACGCTGCGCGTTGAACCCTCGGCCGCCTTCGCCGACGCCGAGCGCGTCGAGGCCGCCTTCACCGCCCTCGGCCGGGTGCTCGAAGCCGGCGACGTCGTCGAGCTGCTTGCGCCGCTGCTCGGCGAGGTCGACCCCACCGCGCCCGCCGGCCGCTTCCAGATCGCCCGCGACCAACCCGCGCCCGGCGCCGCCCGCGCTGCCTTCATCCACCCGCTGCTCGCGCCCGAAGCCCTGCTCATCGCCGACCACCCCCGCTTCGCCGGCGTCGCCCCGGTGCGCCGGCAGGCCCTCATCACCTTCCTCGAAGCCTTGCTCGACCACGGCCCCATCCCGACCTTCAGCCGCAACCTGTTCGGCGGCCGCGTCTGGCTGCGGGGCATCGCGCTCGCCGCCACCCCGGCGACCATGGCTCGCCACCACCGTGCCGGCGCCGTCGAGACCCTTCGCCGGCAAGTGCAGGCCGCCGTCGACCGCGCCGCCGCCGAGGGCTGCACCGTCATCGCGCTCGGCGGCCACGCCAGCGTGGTCACCGCCGCCGGCACCAGCGTCCTGCCACCGCCCGGCGCGCACATCACCACCGGCAACGCGCTCACCGCCGCCACCGTGCTGCACCGCCTGAGCCCGCGCCTCGGCCGCGTCGGCCTGCTTGGCCCCGGCAACCTGGGCCTGGCCCTGGCCCGCGCCCTCGCCCCTCGCGCCGATTCATTGCTTGTCGTCGGCCGCGCCGACCCCCCGCCGGGCCTCAGCGCGCTGGGCGCGACCTACCACCGCGATCCGCGCGCCCTGGCCGATTGCGACGTCATCGTCACCGCCAGCAACGCCAGCGCGCCCGTCCTGCGCGCCGAGCATTTCGATATTGACCAAAAGGTCATGATTTATGACATGGCCCTGCCGCCCGCGGTCGATCCGGCGCTGCCCCGCGCCCGCCCGAACATCCGCCTGCGCCGCGCCGGCGCGGTGCGCCTGCCCCAAGACCTCGACTTCTCGCCCGCGCCCGTCCTGCGCCCCGGCCGCTGCTTCGCCTGCGCCGCCGAAGCCGCCCTGCTCGCGCTCGCGCCTTACGACGGCTCGCTGGTGGGCCCGCTGCATGCCGAAGCCATCGCCGCCCTCGACCAGCGCGCCCGTCGCTTCGGCTTGTTCAGGGATTGAGGACCGTATTGTCGATCAGCCGCGTCGCGCCGAAGCGCACCGCCAGCGCCAGCAGCGCCGGCCGCGTGATCGGCCCCTCGATCGGCTGCAACGTCTCCGCATCGACCAGCTCGCAGTAGTCCAGCTCGCCGCCCTTGGCCGTGCGCACCCGTCCGAACGCCAGCGCCCACAGCGCCTTGGCGTCGCGCTCGCCCCCGGCAAACGCCGCCTCCGCGATGCGCAGCGCCTGCGACAGCGCCCGCGCCTCGCGCCGCTGATCGTCGTCGAGGTAGGCGTTGCGGCTGCTCATCGCCAGCCCGTCCGCCTCGCGCACGATGGGATGGCCGACCACCTCGACCGGCAGATCCAGATCGCGCGTCATGCGCCGGATGATGGCGAGCTGCTGAAAGTCCTTCTCGCCAAAGACCGCCACATCGCAGCCGGTCATATTGAACAGCTTGGCCACCACCAGGCACACGCCGCCAAAATGCGTCGGCCGGCTGCGCCCGCACAGCGTCGCCGCCAGCGTCGGCACCTCGACCTTCGTCGCGGCGCCGGGCGGATACATCTCATCGACGCTGGGCAGAAACGCCGCGTGCACCCCAGCCGCAGCGATGCGCAAAAGGTCGCCCGCCTCATCGCGCGGATACCGCTCGAAGTCCTCGCCCGGCCCGAACTGCGTCGGGTTGACAAACACGCTGACCAGCACCCGCTCGGCGTGCTTCGCCGCCGCGTGCATCAAGGCCACATGCCCGTCATGCAGCGCGCCCATCGTCGGCACGAACGCCACCCGCCGCCCCGCCTGATGCTCGGCCCGCGACCACGCCCGCACCTCGGCGCGCGTCCGCAAGACCATCAACTCAGGCATGGCTGTGCTCATCGCCAGGGAAGGCGCCGGTGCGCACCTCCTCGCCGTAATTGCGCAGCGCGTCGACCACCGAGCGGTGCAGGTCAGCGTATTTCTTCAGGAACTTCGGGCTGAAGTCATTGTTGAGCCCGAGCAGATCGTAGAGCACCAGCACCTGACCGTCGCAGCCCGCGCCCGCGCCGATGCCGATCGTCGGGATCGACAGCGCCTCGGTCACCCGCGCCGCCAGCGGCGCCGGGATGCCTTCGAGCACCAGCGAATAACAGCCCGCGTCCTCCAGCGACCGCGCATCCGAGAGCAGCCGCTCGGCCGCGTCATCGGTGCGCCCCTGCACCCGATAACCGCCGAGCTGATGCACCGACTGCGGCGTCAGCCCCAGATGGCCCATCACCGGGATGCCCGCCTCGGTCATGCGAAAGACCTTCTCCGCGCAGGGCGCCCCGCCCTCCAGCTTCACCGCCTGCACGCCGCCCTCTTTCATCAGGCGCGCGGCGTTGTCGACCGCGGCGTCGACCGATCCCTGATAGGTGCCAAACGGCAGATCGCCCACCAGATGCGCGCGCGCCGAGCCCCGGGCGACCGCCTTGCAGTGGTAGATCACCTCGTCCAGCGTGACGGGCAGGGTGTGCTCGTGGCCTTGGATGACCATGCCGAGCGAGTCCCCGATCAGGATGGCGTCGGCCCCCGCCTCGTCGACCAGACGGGCGAAGGTGGCGTCGTAGCAGGTGACCATCACGATCTTGCGCCCTTCGGTGCTCCACTTGCGGAGCTGGCGCGTGCTGATGCGCTTCATCGCGGATTCCCTCTCGTCCCGGGCGCTTGGGCGCTCCAGGCAATGGGTTCAACGGCGGATGCGACCCCCCTTGACTGGTCTTCGCGGCTGCGCCCCCGGGTCCTCGATGACCTGGTGAGCGCGCCGCCTGCTGACCGGGCGGTCGCGACGGGTGGCGAACTCTAACGAGATCCTGCCGTTCATGCCAGGCGTCAGACCAGAAGTCGATTGATTCCCGAGAGATCGGCCCCTACCATCCCCCCGCGGTGCAGAAAAAGATCCTGATCATCGAGAACGAACCGCCGATCGCGCGCGCCCTGGTGCGGCGCCTGCGCGCGCGCGGCTACGCGCCGGTGCTGGCCGAGAACCCGGACGTGGCCCTGACCGCGTTCGACGAGGGCCGCCCCGACCTCGTGATCGCCAGCCTGACGCTGGCCCACGACGGCGGCCGCGCCACCTGCCGCGCGATTCGCGCCCGCCCGCTCGGCGCGCTCGTGCCCATCCTCTTCCTCGGCTCGGGCCGCGAGACCATCAACAG
>JAGQJJ010000061.1 GCA_020430675.1 Myxococcales bacterium | reverse complement strand
GGCGCGCCGCGATCGCCCTGGAGGCGCGCGGGATCACCCCCCTGGTCGCCCCGCCGCTGCCCTACGGCGTCACCGACTTCGCCGCCGGCTTCGCGGGCGCGGTCAGCGTGCCCGCCGAGGTGCTCACCGCGTTGCTGGCCGCCGGCGCCGAGGCCTTCCTTCGCGATGGCTTCAAGCATGTCTGCCTGATCAATCATCACCTCGAACCGGGCCAGCTCGCCGCGATCGAGGCCGCGCGCGCACAGATCGCCGAGCGCCATGGCGCCCACGCCATCAGCGCGCCGCAGGTCATCAGCCGCCGCTGGGGTCGCGCGCTGGGCGCCGAGTTCCGCAGCGGCGCCTGCCACGCGGGCGCATACGAAGGCTCGCTGGTGCTCGCCGCCGCGCCCGCGCTGGTCGATCGTGCCGCCGCCGCCGCGTTGCCCGCGCTCGACGTCAGCCTCAGCGCCGCCATCGCCGACGCCGCCGCCGGCTTTCGCGCCATCGGCATGACGCGCGCCTATACCGGCCAGCCGGCCGAAGCTTCCCCCGAAGAGGGCGAGCGCCTGTACGCTGCGCTCACCGAGATGGTCACCACCGAAGTGCGCGAACACCTGGAGAAACGCCCGTGAAGATCGTGCCCTTGCTCGACCGCTTCGCCATTGAGAGCCAGTTCACCGAAGAGCAGCGCATGGTGCGCGACAGCGTGCGCGCCTTTTCGCGTGAGGCCTACGCGCCCCGCGTGCGCGACTGCTACCGCGCCGAGCGCTTCCCCGAAGACCTCATCCCGGCCATCGGCGCGCTCGGCGTGCTCGGCGCCAACCTCAAGGGCTACGAGTGCGCCGGCCTCGACGCCACCGCCTACGGCCTGATCATGCGCGAGTTGGAGTACGTCGACAGCGGCCTGCGCAGCTTCGTCAGCGTGCAGGGCGCGCTGTGCATGTACCCCATCTGGCGCTTTGGCACCGACGAGCAGAAGGCGCGCTGGCTGCCCGGCATGGCCCGCGGCGAGCTGATCGGCTGTTTCGGCCTCACCGAACCCGACAGCGGCAGCGACCCCGGCTCGATGCGCACTCGCGCCCGCCGTGTCGACGGTGGCTACCTGCTCGACGGCGCCAAGATGTGGATCACCAACAGCCCGCTCGCCCATGTCGCGGTGGTCTGGGCCAAGACCGACGACGGCGAGGCCGAGTCGATCCGCGGCTACCTCGTCGAGCGCGGCTCCGCCGGCTTCAGCACGCCGACCATGCACCACAAGCAGAGCCTGCGCGCCTCGGTCACGGGCGAGATCGTGCTGGAGAAGTGCTTCGTGCCCGAGGCCAATGTGCTGCCGGGCGTCGTCGGTCTCAAGGGCCCGCTGAGCTGCTTGACCCAGGCGCGCTACGGCATCTCGTGGGGCGCGCTCGGCGCCGGCCTCTGCTGCTACGACACCGCGCTCGACTACAGCCGCGAGCGCGTGCAGTTCGGCAAGCCCATCGCCGCCTTCCAGCTCACGCAGCAGAAGCTCGTCGAGATGGGCGCTCGCCTCGTCACCGGCCACCTGCTCAGCATGCACCTCGCGAAGTTGAAGGACGCCGGCCGGCTCGACCCCATCCAGGTCAGCCTCGCCAAGCGCGAGAACGTGCGCACCGCCCTCGACATCGCCCGCACCGCCCGCAGCGTGCTCGGCGCCAATGGCATCATGGACGAGTACCCGATCATGCGGCACGCGGCCAACCTGGAGAGCGTCTATACCTATGAGGGCACTCACGAGGTGCACACCCTCGCCATCGGGCGCGCGCTGACCGGGCTGTCGGCCTTTGGCTGAGCCAACCGCACGAGGGGCTTGCGAAAAAGTCGCGCATGGCTAGAATGCTTCCGCCTTTTTGAGAACCGACGAAGTGATACGGAGGCCTCGTGCCGAAAGAAGAAGGGATCACGGTTGAAGGCAAGGTCGTCGAACCTTTGCCCAACGCGATGTTCCAGGTTGAACTTGAAAACGGTCACCGAGTGCTCGCCCACGTTTCGGGCAAGATGCGCAAGTACTTCATCCGCATTCTGCCCGGCGACAAGGTGACGCTCGAGATCACCCCCTACGACATGACCCGCGGCCGCATCATCTATCGCGCCCGGTAGAAGGCGGCGCCCATCCCCGGGCCCGCCCGACATACGCCCGCCCAGTCCTCGCCGTCGTCGACACGCTCGACGTGCGCGCGCTGCCGTTGATCAGCGCCAGGGCGATGATACGACGCTGCACCGGCGCATCCGCGTGGCGCACGCGACGCAACCGCCGACGCCGCCAGCGACTCTTCTGGAGGCAGCCGGCGGCCGATCGGTGGGGCCGAGGCGTCGGGTCCGCGCATCGCCCGCCGATTTCTGCTCAACTGAACTTCCTCTTCTGGCTTACGATGCATGCCATGTCTGACTGGGTCTGGGTCAGTGGCGGCGCGCACCGCCTGGGTCGTGAAATCTGTCTGGCCTTCGCTACGGCCGGATGGTCGGTCGTCGTGCATCGCCGCGACTCGCTTCGGGCCGCCGAGCAGGTCGCCGAGCAGTGCAAAGGGCTGGGCGTGGCCTCGCGGGTGGTGCAGGCCGATCTGGCCGACGCGGCCCAGACCCGCGCCATGGGCGACGCGCTGGCCCGCGATTTGGGCACCGGCCTGCGCTGCGTGGTCAACAATGCGTCGCTGTTCCTGCCCGATACGGCGCAGGACTTTGACGACGATCAGGCGCTGACCCAGTGGCAGGTCAATCTGATGGCGCCCATGCGCATGGGGCAGATGCTGGCCGGGCTGCATTCGGCCGCGCGCGCGCCGCAGGCCAGCCTCATTCACATCCTCGACCAGAAGGTGTTCAACCCGAACCCCGACTACTTCTCGTACACCTTGTCGAAGCTGGCGTTGCACCAGGCGGTGGCCCTGCAGGCGCGAGCGCTGGCCCCGGCCATTCGCGTCAACGCCGTGGCCCCGGGCCTCCTCTATGTCAGCGGGCCGCAGACCGTCGAAAACTTTCAGGCGGCGGGCACCGCCAACCCGATGGGCCAGCCCATCGACGCTTCGCTGGTGGCGCAGTCGGTGCTGTTTCTGGCGCAAAACACCGCCATCACCGGGGCCAGCGTCCCGGTCGACAACGGCCAGCATCTGGTGCCGATGGCGCGCGACGTCATGTTCATGTCGGCCGAAGCGCTCCAGGGGTTCCGCCCATGACGCCCCATGACCCCAGTCTGCGCCACTGCCGCAAGATGTTCTTGCGTGGCCTCACCGTCCAGGCGCGAATCGGCATCCATGACTTCGAGCGCGCCGCGCCGCAACGCCTGATCCTCGACATCGATGTGTATGTCGACCTCGCCGCCCACACGCCGCGGGCCGATGACATCGCCGAGGTCGTCGACTACGACTTCGTGCGTGACGTGGTGCACCGTCGCGTAGGACGCGGCCACATCATGCTGCAAGAGACCCTCTGCGACGATGTGCTGGACGCGATCCTGCGCCACCCGGGCGTGCGCGCGGCCCAGGTGTCCACGCGCAAGCCCGATGTCTACCCCGACTGCGAGGCGGTGGGTGTGCAGGCGTTTCGCATGAATGACTGAAGGCGGGGGCGGCGCCGCACGCCTGGGCGCTATTCGTCCTCGACGATGAGCAGCCAGCCGTGATCGAGGGCATCTCGAATCTGCGGCGCCGTGAAGGGCACATGATCGCTCGACCCCGGGCGAATGGCCCACAACCGCAACGTGCCCCGCGGACCGTGATCGAGGCGCGCCACGCGCCAGCGGCCCCGGCCGGCATCGTGTCCGCGGACGATCTCGAACACCGTGCCCACCGTAAGCCCGTAGACGTCCGCGACCGTGGGCGCCGCCGCCTGATCCGGCGTTCGGTCGCCCTCGATTTCGCCGACCGGCTGCGCGCCCGATACGATCCAGTCGATGAGGTGCGCGTTGGCGTCGTCCTTCACCGTTCCCTCCCCATCTCCACCGTCGCCGGATGATAGCGCACCGGCGCCGCGCGCTTCACCTCGTAGAATGACCGGGCCGCGCGAATGACCGCCGCTCGACCCCACTTCGCGGTGCCTCGACACGAGGCGAACGAGCCGATGGCGTTGACCCCGCGGCTTCGCTATGGTGCTTCGGCCTCGCTACGCCCGGAGAGACCATGGCCACCTGGAATGAACTCGCCGATGTGATCGGCACCGACCCCAAGTTCAGCAGCCTCGACGGTGAGCAGGTCGACGCGATCGTCGATCTGCTCGCGCTTGTCATGCAGGTCGACAACCGCATCGGCGTCCTCGAAGGTGTCGAGTTCGAGCAGCTGGTCAACTCGCTGCCGTTTGTGGCCAACAAAGCCGCTCGCGTCGAGCAGCAGGTCGAGCGGGCCCGTGACGCCATCCAGGCCGGGCAGGTCGACGGCTTCATCGCCGCCGCCGCCAAGGCGCTTCCCGCCGAGCTGGCCGAGTCCGTGTTCCAGATGACGGCCGCGCTCGCGCACGCCGACCTCAAGGTGCACAGCGCGGAAGACTCGGTGCTGCTTGCCATCGCCAGCGCGCTGGGCATCGATGGCAAGCGCGCCCGCGCGCTGATCGACGCCGAGCCCTGAGGACGCCCCGACTCGATGCGCGCCGTCCTGCTCACTGCGCTGCTTCTCAGCGGCTGCCTGCCGTCCTTCCCCGATGACTGCGGCTCGGGCGCCGACTGCCCCACCGGGCGCGAATGCATCGGTGGCCAGTGCACCCTGGTCACCAGCGGCGAAGCCGGCACGATCGACCGCGGGCACGATGACGGACCCGACGTCGACCCCGACGACGGCGTCGCCCCCGGCACCGAGACCTGCAATGGCATCGACGACGATCTCGATACCGTGACCGACGAGGGCGACGCCTGTCGCTGCGTCGCCGTGGGCGCGCCGGTGCGGTTTGACACGCTCGGCGGCCCGGGTCGGCCCGATCTGGTGGCCGGCGGCGTCGACCTCGGCGTCATCTGGCGCGCGATGCACGATGACGGCGGCGAGGCCGGGCCCCGGCCGGCGTTGTTCCTGGCCACCGCGCCCAACGGGCATACGCTGCTGCACGTCGGCGAAGCGGACGCCACGTTTGATGATCCGGTGCTTGTCGCCACCAGCACCTCGTTCATCGCCGCGGCCATCGAGCGGCGCCCCGACTCGAGTCGCGTGCTCGTCTGGTCGAACCCCAACGCCCAGCCCCAGACCGTCGAAGTCGATACGCCGAGCCCCCTCGCGCTCGCGCCTTTTGCCACCAGCGCCAATGAAGCCGTGCTGCTGTACACCGCGCGCGGCGGCGACGGCCGGCGCACGCTGCGCGCCATCATCGTCACCGCCGGCGCCGAGCGCATCACCGAGGTGGCGATCGGGCCGGCCGGCCTCAGTTATGCCGAGACGCCCGGGCCGGCGATCGCACCCGTGGGCGACCGCCGGGTCGCGGTTGCGGTGCCGGTCACCGATGGCGACGCCGGCGCAGCGCTGGTGCATGTCGGCCAGCTCTTTGCCAACGCGCAGGGCGCTCCGGCGTTGGCGCTCAGCCCCGACACGGTCGCCTTCGACGGCCCGCTCGCCGATCTGGCCCTGACCGCCGGCCCAACGCGCACCGAGCCCGTGGTCGGGCGGTGGCTGCTGCTCGGGGGGGTCATCCGCGGCGCCCAGAACTGGGGCACCCGGGTGCACCGCCTCTTCCTCGGCGAAGGCGGCGCGGGCTTCGAACTGGGCGGCGAGGTGGTCCGCACCGGCGTGCCGGCCGAGACGCGCCTGTCGATCGTGTCGCGCGGTGACAGCCTGCTCAGCTTCGAGACCGGCATGGTGGGAGATCGCGTGCAGGTCGCCGCGCAGATCTTCTCGGCCGACGCCGAGCGCCGGGGGCCGTCCTGGGCCATCGGCGAGCTGAGCACCGGCGCGGGCGCCGTGCGCGCCGTGGTGCGCGAAGACGACGTGCGCGTTGGCTGGTTGGTCGATCCCGCCACGCCCGACATCGACTCCTCGGGCCTGTTTCTGCGCACGGTGCGCTGCCCGGTGCCCGATTCGCCTTGAACTGATGCCCGACGGGGGAGCCATGGCCAGAGAGATCGTCGTCGAACATGCGGGGCAGACCTCGCGTTTTGCGTTCAGCAAGATCGACCGCGCAAAGCTCTACGGCGTGCGGCGTCGCGTGCCCCTCGACGCCGACGACCGACCCTGCGAACGCGCGGAGCTGACGGCCGACGGCGCGCTGCTGGTGCGCCAAGGCATGGCCGCGCAGGGCTATTTTGCCCCCGACGGTCGGTGGGTGGCGGTGGGCGAGCTGGTCGGCATCCTGCCCGACGGTGCGGTGGCGCCCAAGAGCGAGTCCACGCTGGGCGTCGCGCAACCGGCCGAGGTGGTCTCGCCCGAAGCGCTGCTCGACGCGGTGGTCAACTCGGTCTACGCCCTCGACGCCGTCGATTTGCACGCCGGCCTCGCATCCGCGCTCGCCGGCGGCGCCCTGGTGCGCTTTGCGTTCAACTACCGCCCCGGCTCGAACCCCTCCGTTGGCTTCCTGGTGCAGAACCCCGAGGGTCTCTTCGCCCTCATCGGTCAGCCGGTCACCAGCGAGTGGTGCGCCCTGGAGCAGCCGGTCGTCGAGCCATTCGCCGACGAAGACGAGGCCGACGACGATGACCTCGACTTCGAGATGTTCTAAGCGCCCGCGCGGAGGATTGCAGCAGTGCGCAAGATTCACCTGAGCAACGCCGCCGGACGCGATGCCACCGTGGGCTTTGAGGGCCTGCGCGCCCCGCCGGGCCCGCGGCCGGGCCTGCCCGACGTCGACGTGCGCTTCGTGCGCTATCTGGCCGCGGCCGAAGACGGCCTGCACGCCCGCCTCGTTGCCGCCCACGGCGAGGACTACGCCCAGGCGCTGATCGACGGCGACCCCGAGATCGACCTCGAGACCGTGGGCCGCCGCATCTAGCAGACCGACACCATCTACCTGACCTCGACCGGCGACGTGCTCTACGCCCCGCCCAGCGTCGTCGAGATCCTCCTCGGCCCCGACGGCGCCGAGCGCGCGCGGCGCCCGCCCGTGGACGTCGAGGCCAATATCAACGAAGAGAGCCGCGCGGTGCGCTGGACGGGCCGCAAGATGCCGCGCGCCGAGGTCTGCCGCCGCTTTGTCTTCCGGCGCACGGTTCAGATTCGCCACGTCGACGGCGTGACCTATGACTACCTCTTCGAAATGGCCAGGTCGCTTCAAGAGAAGGACGAGATGGTGATGCTCGGCGGCGGCGAGGGCGGCAAGCAGCCGCTCGTCTTCCAGACCAACGGCACCCCCTGCCGCGGCTTCCTTGAGGGCCGGGTCGACGGCGAGCGCTACAAGCTGCTGCTGCACCTGAGCAATATGGAGCTCAAACGCCCCGACGGGGCAGGGGAGGCCGCCTCGTGAGCCGCTACGACACCAGCAAGGCACGCCCGCTGGGCGGCGGCTTCATGACCCCGCTCGGCGCGCTGCAGGACGCCGACCTGGCCGCCCGCCTGCGCGGCTTCAAGCGCGCCGTGGCCAAACGCTACCGCGCGATGAGCGGCGACGAGATCGAGACGCGCTCGCCCTATGGTCCGCTCTGGGTGCAGCCCAAGGTCGACGGCGAGCTGTGGTTCCTGGTGGCCGATGGCGGCGAGGTCTTCCTCAGCAACCCTGGGGGCCGGGTGATCTACGGCGACGTACCGCTGCTCGCCGAGGCCCGCGCGCTGGCAAAACGCATGCGCGGGCTGACCCTGTTGGCCGGCGAGCTGTTTGCGGTGCGCAAAGGCGGCCGCCCGCGCCATGACGACCTGGCGACGGCGATGGGCGGCGAGGCCAATGCCGAGGTCGCCCGCATGGGCTTCATGGCCTTCGACCTGATCGAAGGCGGCGACGAGCAGACGCCCGAGGCCGCCGGCGAGTACGGCGAGCGCCACGCCACGCTGAGTCGCCTGTTGGCCGGCGGCAAGCGCGTTCAGCCGATGAAGACGGTCGAGATGGAGGGCGCGGCCGCCATCCGCGCCCTGTATGACGACCTCGTCGCCAGCGGCAAGGCCGAGGGCCTCGTCCTGCGCCGCGCCGATGGCCGCATCTACAAGCTCAAGCCCACGTTCACCCTCGACGCGGTGGTCATCGGCTACACCGAGCGCATCGAAGAGCCGGGCCGCATCCGCTCGATGGCGCTGGCGATGATGCGCGCCGATGGCCAGCTCCAGCTCATCGGCAGCTGCGGCAATATGGGCACCGAGGCCCGCGAGGCCATGTTCGCGGCGATCTCGCCGCACACGACGGTCGCCGACTTCCGCCACGCGAGCCACGACGGCGCCCTCTACCGCTTCGTGCGCCCCGCGCTGATCCTCGAGATCAAGGTCACGGACATCCTCGCCGAAGAGCCTGACGGCGGCGCCATCCAGCGCATGGTCGCCGAGTTTGGCGACGACCGCTGGCACGCGGTGCGCCCCATGCCCGGCGTCAGCATTCTGCACCCGGTCTTTGTGCGCGAACGCCCCGACAAGGCGCTCGACGCGGTCGATCTGCGCATCGCGCAGCTGACCGAGCGGGTCGCGGTCGACGCGCTCGACCGCCACGCCGAAGAGGTCGACCTGCCGCGCAGCGAAATCCTGCGCCGCGAGGTCTACATCAAACCCGGCAAGGGCGGCACCGCGGTGCGCAAGCTGGTGCAGTGGCGCACGAACAAGGCCGACGCCGACCCGCGCTACCCGGCGTTTGTGGTGCACTTCACCGACTACAGCCCCGGCCGCAAGGATCCCTTGCAGCGCGAGGTGCGCCTGGCGCCCACGTTCGATCTGGCCGAACAGATCGCCGAGGAACTGCTCGCCGCCAACGTCAAACGCGGTTGGCAGCAAGTCAACTGACCGCGGTGCGCGGCGCCGTTGATCCCGTGGCGCCTGCCCGCGACCCCGCTGGCCGCGTTCTGTCGCGGCGCGACCGGCCTTCGCCCCGTCAGGTCGGGGCCTTGACCGGCTCGACGACGCCTTGGCTCGCCGCGGCTCCTGGCCTTGCCAGCGACCGCGCGTCCGGCGCGGTTGGCGAATCAACGGACTGGCGCAGCGCTGTGAACCCACCGTCCGACGCCTCATGCCGCTGAGCAGCCTCCTGCTCTGGACGGCGCTGGCGGCCCCCCCGCTCGTCGTGCCGCCCATGGCCGGCGGCATTGCCATCAACGAGCCCGACCAGGACCGCTTCGCCCGCTTTGTCGCCGGCGCGGGCCTCGACACCGTGCAGGTCACGCTCTACGCCGAGCAGGGCGACTGGGACTCGGCCGACCTCGACTACACGATGGCCGTCTTCCGCGACCTGCCCGCCCTCGATCGCGAGGTCGCGGCCGCCCGCGCGCAGGGCCTGCAGACGCTGATGGTCCTGCGCACCAAGCTCGATCACGCTCGCCCGCGCAACCGGCACCTCTGGCACGGCATGATCTGGCCAGACGATGCCGCCCTCGACGACTGGTTTGCCCGCTACCGCGCCTTCATCCTTTGGGGCGCCGACCGCGCCGCCGAGATGGGCGTCGACGTGCTGCTCATCGGCCACGAGCTCAACTCGCTCACCGCCACCGCGCCGACTTCGACGCTGCCTTCGCTGTATGGCTGGCACCTCGACCCCGACCGCACCGAGCCCGTGCTGGCTCGCCGGGCGGGCTGCGCCGGCCAGCAAGGCGACCGCGAAGACGAGGTGCGCGCCTTCCTCGAAGCCGAAGATGCCGTGCGCCGCCGCTGGACGTCGCGCGTCACCGGCCTCCTGCCCCGTCGCGGCGGCGTCGGGCCCGCCATGCCGCCAGCGCTCGCGGCCCGCCGCGCCCGCTACGAGGCGTTCTGGCGCCAGCTCATCATCGCGGTGCGCCAGCGCTTCCCCGGCCCCATCGGCTATGGCGCCAACTACGACCAGTTCGCCGAGGTCGGCTTCTGGGACGCGCTCGACTTGATCGCGGTCACCTCATACTTCCCCCTGAGCACCTTGGGCACGTCCGACGCGGCGCTCGACGCGCGCCTCGAAGCCGGCTGGCGCGCCGCGATCGCGCAGATTGAAGCCGTGGCGCAGAAGGTCGACCGCCCGGTGCTGTTCCACGAGCTGGGCTGGCATGGCCAGCTCGGATCCACCGTGCGCCCCTATGCCTATGCGGGCGTTGATCCGATCGAAACCGGCGACCCCACCAACCCCACGTTGACCTGCGTGCGGTGGTCGGCCCAGCCGGAAGCGCCCGGCGAACGCCTGCGCGCCCTGGCCGCCTTGATCAAGCTGGTCGAAGGCGGCGACTTCCCCGCGCTGCGCGGCTTCTCGCTCTGGAAGATCACCACCGAGCCCGAACAGCGTCAGTACGAGCCGTTTGCCGTCGTGCTGCCGCCGCCCTACGTCAACCGCGACGCCGATCACGGCTTTGTGCTGCTCGCGCAGAGATTGGCCGGGGCCATTGCGGCGCAAGCATGGTCGTTGCGCTGAGGGCTTTGCCCCGCGCCCGCCATCTGTTATCGAGCCGGATCACTGGAGGTTGCTCATGAAAAAGGTGCTCGTCCTTTTGGTGCTGGTCGGCGCGGGGCTCGGCGTCTGGTGGTTTCTGGGTCGCGGCGGCGGCGTCGCCCCGCCGGTGGGCAAGGTGCTGCCCGAGGCCCATCGCCCCGGCGTGACCGGCGTGCAGCACCTCGACGTGCTCGGCACGCGGGCGCTGCCGCTTCTGGCGGTGATGGGCGACCAACTGCCCATCCCGCCCGAAGCGCTGGCCGATCCCGCCAAACGCATCGAGGCGCTCGGCTTCGACCCGGCTTCGGCCGAGGGTTGGGCCTCGATCGGCATCGACGCGGCCGCCGGCGTCGCCTTGACCGCCGACGACCGCGTGCACGCCGGGCCCTCGCTGCAAGGCATCGCGCTGCTCAAGGTGCTCGATCAGGGCAAGCTGCTCGCCTTCATCGAGAAGCGCTCCGGCGTCAAGCCGACCGTCGAAGCGGGCGAGCCCATCTCGACCCTGGTCTTCGGCGAAGCCCGCATGATGTTCGGCCGCCGGGGTGATTGGACGGCCGTGCTCCTGGTGCCGCCCGACGAGCAGGCCGCCCTGCGCGAAGGCTTCGGCGCCTTCCTCAGCGACACCTCGCCCACGCTCGCCGGCACCCGCCCGTGGCGCGAGGCCTTCCGCGATGCCGACGATTCGCCGCAGTTCTTCGCCTGGACGGGCGCGGTCGCCGCCGGCGCCGCTGCCGCCGCCCTGGGCCTGCCCGCCGAAGCCACCTCGACCATCGACTTCTACGCCCGCTTCTTGCCCGCGGTCGCCGCCCATATCGGCCCGAAGCACAGCCACCTGCGCGTGCTCGCCTCGGAAGACGGCATCACCCTGCTGCGCCAGCTCTTCGCCCCGCGCAAGCGCCCGCCCGTCTTCAGCCGCTTCTTGCCCGAGAAG
>JAGQJJ010000617.1 GCA_020430675.1 Myxococcales bacterium | reverse complement strand
CGCAGAATGTCGAAGTCGAGCATGCCCGGATCGAGCACCACCGCGCAGCCCGGTCCCGCGCCGCCCTCGGCGCGCACGTTGACGCGCAGCGACGGCGCCGTCGGCGCGTCGGTCTCGATGACCAGCACCGTCTGCGCCGCTTCGCCCGGCGGCAGGTTGTTGTTTGTGTACCAGACCTGGATGAGCAGCAAATCGCCCGCCCGCAGCACCAGCCCGGTCGGATCATCGCCCCGCTCGGTGGCCCACTGGAAGTCGTCGGCGCCGTCGAGCCGCACCGCCTGCACCTCGATGGGCCGGTCGCCGCAATTGGCCACCTGCACGCGAAAGCGCCCCGACTCGCCGCCCGGCTCGACGGTGCCCAGGTTCACGCTGCCCGGCATGGCGCGGATGCAGGTCTCTCGCACGCGGCCGTTGACCATCAGGCTGATCATGCCTTCGTCGGGATCATCGCTGACCACCGCCAGCGTCGCCGAATGCGGCCCCTCGTCCTGTGGCTGATAGATCACCGACACCATCAAGCGCTCGCCGGGCATGAGCGTCGCGGGCAACGCCGGCGCCGGCTCCAGGCGGAAGGGCCCATCGGCCGGCGTCAGCGTCACCGCCTGCACCGTCAGCGGCGCGGTGCCCACGTTCGACAACGTCAGCGCGCCCGGCGCCGATGCTTCGCCCACATCGGCCAGCAACATCAGCGAGCGCGGCTCGATCGAGATGTCGGCCACCGGCACGGCGGCGTCGACCGTGGCGTCCACCGCGCCGGTGTTCATGTCGCGCAGCATCGGCGGCAAGGTGTCACGGGCCATGTCGACCGGCGCCGGCGCCTCGTCGCCGCCGTCATCGCAAGCGACGGCCAGGGACACGACGGCGAGCACGAGAAACAACGAGCGGGCGGGCTTGATCATGGGCGCAGGGTATTCATCGCCGCCGACGCGATCCAGCGGTTCGCACGCGATGCCATCGTGATGCCATCGATGGCATCCCCTGACACGTCTCATGCCATCAATGGCATCGCCATCACCCTGGCCGTTCGGGCTCATCCACCGGCAAGGAAGCCGACGAGCCGCGCCAGAAGGCATCGCGCAGGGCGATGCCCATGCCGACCGTCAGCCCGCCCGCATAGAAGCCGACCATCGACGCCGGGCCCAGGCTGCCGAAGAGCACCCCGCCAAAAGCGGCGATGCTGGGCACGACCGCCGCGCCGATCAGGCGGCCCCGCGTCTTCTCATGGCGTCCTGCCAGATCGAGCACATCGTCGAGCCGTTGCAGCGAGCCATCCCGGAGCACGATCTGCGCGCTGTCGACCGCGATGGTCGACCCGCCCGCCAGCGAGACGGAGACGTGGGCGACGCGCATCGCGAGCGCGTCGTTGACGCCATCGCCGACAAAACAGACCGACCGACCCTGCGCCTGAAGCGCGGTGATGTGCGCCGCCTTGTCTTCGGGCAGCGTCCGCGCGAACCACGTCTCGATGCCCAGCGCGTTGGCGAGCACCTTGGTCGGTCCCTCATCATCGCCGGTGAGGATCATCGACTCGATGCCCCGCGCGCGCAGCGCCTCGACCACCGCCCGCGCCTCAGGGCGAGGCTCGAGTTCAAACTCGATGCCCCCGACAAACCGCCCGTCGAGCGCGAGGCAGACCAGCGACCGCCCCGCCGCCTCGGCCGAGACGGCGATGGCATTGAAGGTCGCGGGGACCGCCACGCCATCCCCGGTCAGCATGCGCTGGCTGCCGATGAGCAGCGTGGCGCCATCGACCTCGACCCGCAGCCCGAAGCCGGTGTGATAGGTGGATGCGGTGATCGCGGCATCGGCGAAGTGGATGCCACGCGCCTCGGCCGAGGCGGTGATGGCGCGCGCGATCGGGTGCCGCTGGCCCTGCTCCGCGGCTGCGGCCAGGCGAAGAAGGCGCCCTTCGTCGAACCCGTCCGCGGGGTGCACGCCCACTTCGCGGAGCGTATTGAGCGTGAGCGTGCCCGTCTTGTCGAAGACCATGGTGTCGATCGACGCGAGATGCTCGAACGAGCGGCCATCTTTGACCAGGATGCCATTGCGCGCCGCCGACCGGGCGAGGGCGAGGGCCGCCGTGGGCGAGGAGAGCCAGAACACGTCGATCAGATTGGCCCAGATGCCCGCGATGCCCCCGCTCAGGCCCCGCACCGCCAGGCCCATGCCGCCCATGGCCAGCGCCGGGGCCACCGAGGCGTCGGCGATCGCGTCGCTCTCTTCCTGCACCGTCTGCTCGAACGACGCCGTCGCCGCGATCAAGGCGCTCAAGCGGGCGGCGACGCTGTCTGCGCCGGCCGTCTCGGCCACGATGACCGCGCGACCGGCCACGGCCAGGGTCGCCGCAAAGACGGTCTCGCCGGCGATCTTCTCTGCCAGACGTGACTCACCGGTCATCATGCTCTCATCGACCGCCAGATGCCCCTCGACCACCGTGCCATCGCATGGGATGGGCTGACCGGCGCGCACGACCACGCGATCCCCGGCCTGCACCTCCGCCAGCGTCGCCTGCACCTCGACGCCGTCGCGAAGCAGCCAGACGTCTTCGCTCCAGTCGGCGAAGGCATCGTTCACTTCGGACCAGGTGCGCCGGCGGGTGGCCAGGACGAGTCGACGGCCCCCGATGAAGACCGCCATGCCAAAAGCGCAGAGCGCGACGTGGCCGCCCAGCAGCGCCGCGACCGCGCTGATGGACTCGAGGGCCGCGAGCGACAGGCGCTTCTTGGCGCGGCTGTCGTCCCACGAATAGCGCACGAGGGGGATGAGCGGCAGCGCCACGCAGGGGATGGCCAGCAGGCCCAGCGGGGGCGCGATCGCCATGCCGGCGCCGATCGAGGCCAGCCCGCCGACCGAGAGCGCGATGTCGGTATTGAGCGCCTGAATCTCCTCGCTCAGCGCGTCCACGGACGCGGCGTCGGTTGACGCGGTCGGCACCATGGCGGCCTCGTCGGGCGCGGCCACCCAGGCCGTGGACGGGCGACGCCACTCCTGATAGAGCCGCCGACCGATGGCCGCCGCGCTGCCGATGAGGATGAGCTGGACGAGCACGGCCTCGGCTCAGTTCGAGCGCTTCGTCGACGCGCCAGCGCCGGTCAGCGCCGGTCGACGGGCCGCGTGGTCGTACAAAGGCGCCTGGCGCTCCAGCGCCGCCCCGATGCGGAAGACCATCTCATCATCAAACGTGCGCCCGGCGATCTGGAGCCCGGTCGGCACCCCGTTCTCCGCAAAACCTGACGGAACGGTCAGCGCCGGGCAATTGCCGAACATGTTGAACAGCATCGTGGTCGTGAAGCGGTCGGCCGGCGCCCCATCGATCTCGATCGGCGCCTCCAACTCCCAATCAAACGGGATGTCGGTTGTGGTCACCGTTGGGCAGATGAAGGCATGATGTCGCTCCAAAACCGCCCCGAAGACGAGCCAGGCGTCGTAGGCAGCGACTTCCGCCTCCATGAACGCCGCGCGGCCGACGGTGGCCATCTCGGCGACCAGGGGCTGCATGTCGGCGCCGAGAAGGCGCTTCTCTTCCGGGGTGGCCAGATCGCAGAGTTCGTAGGCCAGAT
>JAGQJJ010000616.1 GCA_020430675.1 Myxococcales bacterium | reverse complement strand
GATCCCACCCGGCTGGGTCTTGGGGCCGATCCCAACGTCGCCGCCAATCTGGGCGCGGCCTGGATTCGCGGCCACGCGGTGCTCGCCGCCGTCGAAGTGCAACCGTTGATGGTCTTCATGCGCGTGCCCGACGGGCCGTACGACCTGGCCGGCCGGCGCCAGCTGGCCCGGGCGTGGTTCGATGAGGTGCTCTCGCTCGATCTCGATGGCTTCTCGGTGGGCGACTTTGCCGCGCCGGGCCAGGCGGCGGGCAATCCAGCGGCCTGGACGTGGACGCCGGGCACCCCGCCGGGCGACCCGGGCAATGTCTTCGCCGACCTGGTGATGCAGTTCAGCGCCGAGCTGGCCGCCCTGCCGTGACGATCACTGCGCGGTGCAGCGCCCGTTGGTGCAGGTGGCCCGCGTCGGCTCATCAAGGCAGAACTGCGAGGCCGCCTCGCCGCAAGCCAGCCAGCACTCGGCCGGTTCGTAGTTGCTCAGCGTATTGCCAGGCTGAAAGCGCACCACGCAGGCGTTGGGGTTGATCGCGGCGACGGGGCCGGTGACCGGGCAGGGGTCGCAGCGGTCGAGGCGCACGAGCAGCGCGCAGTCGCCGTCGGCGCGGCATTCAACGGGCGGCGCGGCATCGACCGTCGGCGCGGCGTCGACCGGGTGGCTTGCGTCGTCAGCCTGCGCATCGGCCCCAGCGTCTTCGGCGACGCCCTGATCGGTCAGGTCCGCGTCGCGCCGATGCACGACGGCGGGCGGTTCGACGCCCGCTTCGGGCACGGGCCGATTGCTCGGCGGCACGGGTTCACGTGGAGTGAAGGCATCGTCCTCATCGTCCGACGCGCAGCCGGAACAGACAAAAACGAGGCTGATGATCAGCAGGCGGACGCGCATACGAACCTCCCCATCGGGTGGGATCGTACGACGTCGACGAGCGAAAGGGGGGAAGAAAGGGAAGGGTCGCCCCGGCGTTCATCGAACCCCGGGGCGATGGGCGCTCAGCCGTTGACCGAGTCCTTGAGCGCCTTGCCAGCCTTGAAGGCGGGCTGCTTCGACGGGCCGATCTCGATCGTCTCGCCGGTGCGGGGGTTGCGGCCGCTGCGGGCGGCGCGGTCCTTCACGCCAAAGGTGCCGAAGCCGACGAGCGAGATCTCACCACCAGCGGCGAGCTCCTTCGTGATGGCCTCGATGGTCGCGTCGAGGACGCGGCCGGCGACGGCCTTGGAAGTTCCCGCGCTGGCGGCGATGGCATCGATGAGCTGGGCCTTGTTCATATCGTTCCTCCTGGGTCGGCCTCAATATCGGGGGCGCCGGCTGGCCTTGCTTCGCTCGTCCTGGCGCCTTGGTCCTGGGTCGGCAGGCTGTCTTTATTCGAATCGCGTTTCAAGTGTTTTCGCGGCCTCGCGGGCGATTATCTGGCTTTCGCCTGCCATTGCTCCGCTTGCGCGGGCCCAAAAACGCCAACGGGCGCCCGAAGGCGCCCGTTGGACCGCGTCAGCGAGGCCTAGCGGGTCTCTTCGAAGTCGGCGTCGATGACGTCATCGTCGCCCTTGCGGGCGCCGTCATTGGCCTGCGGACCAGGGCCCGCGGCGCTCGCGCCCGGGGGCGGCTCGGGGCCGGTGCCCTCGGCGCCCGCGGCCTTGTAGAGCGCCTCCGAGAGCTTGTGGCTCTTCTCGGTGACGTTCTTGATGGCCGCTTCGATGCCGGCGGTGTCATCGCGCTCGATGGCCGCGCGCAGGCCCTTGATGGCCTCGCTCAGCGCGTCCTTGTCGGCGGCGGGGATCTTGTCGCCGTGCTCGCTGAGCAGCTTCTCGGTCTGGTAGGCCAGCGAGTCGCCCTGGTTGCGCAGCTCGATGGACTTGCGCTTCTCGGCGTCCGCCGCCGCGTGCTCCTCGGCGTCACGCACCATGCGGTCGATGTCGCCGTCGTTGAGGCCGCTCGACGCGGTGATGGTGATCTTCTGCTCCTTGTTGGTCGCCTTGTCGATGGCGCGCACGTTGACGATGCCGTTGGCGTCGATGTCGAAGGTCACCTCGATCTGGGGCACGCCGCGCGGGGCCGGCGGGATGCCTTCGAGGTTGAACTTCGCCAGCGTGCGGTTCTGCTCGGCCATCGGCCGCTCGCCCTGGAGCACGTGCACCGTCACCGCGCTCTGGCTGTCGGCGGCGGTGGTGAAGATCTGGCTCTTCTTGGTCGGGATCGTCGTGTTGCGCGGGATGAGCGTGGTCATCACGCCGCCGAGCGTCTCGATGCCAAGCGAGAGCGGGGTGACGTCGAGCAGGAGGATGTCCTTGACGTCGCCCGCGAGCACGCCGGCCTGCACCGCGGCGCCGAGCGCCACGACCTCGTCGGGGTTGACGCCCTGGTGCGGCTGCTTGCCGAAGAACTTCTCGACCTTCTGCTGCACCATCGGCACGCGCGTCGAGCCACCGACCAGGATGACCTCGTCGATGTCGCCTGCGGTCTTGCCCGCGTCCTTGAGCGCCTTGCGGCAGGGCTCGAGCGAGCGCTCGACCAGGTCGCCGACGAGCTGCTCGAACTTCGAGCGGCTCAGGCGCAGGTTGAGGTGCTTGGGCCCGGTGGCGTCGGCGGTGAGGAACGGCAGGTTGATGTCGGTCTCGGCGACGCTCGACAGCTCGATCTTGGCACGCTCGGCGGCCTCCTTGAGCCGCTGGATGACCATGCGGTCACCCGCCACATCCATGCCGGTCTCTTTCTTGAACTCGGCCAACAGGTACTCGATGATCCGCTGGTCGAAGTCATCGCCGCCGAGGTGGGTGTCGCCGTTGGTGGCGACCACCTCGACCACGTCTTCGCTCACCTCGAGGATCGAGATGTCGAAGGTGCCGCCGCCCAGGTCGTAGACCGCGATCAGCTCGTCGCGCTTCTTGTCGAGCCCGTAGGCCAGCGCGGCCGCGGTGGGCTCGTTGACGATGCGCTTGACCTCGAGGCCGGCGATGCGGCCGGCGTCCTTGGTGGCCTGGCGCTGCGCGTCGTTGAAGTAGGCCGGCACGGTGATGACCGCTTCGGTCACCTCTTCGCCCAGGTACTTCTCGGCGGCGCGCTTGAGCTTCTGCAGCACCTTGGCCGAGATCTCGGGCGGCGACATCTCTTTGTCGCTGATCTTGATGGCGACCCCGCCGCCGCGGCTCTCGACCACGTGGTAGGGCACGCGCCGGGCCTCTTCGGTGACCTCGCCGTGACGCCGGCCCATGAAGCGCTTGACGCTGTAGACCGTGTTCTCGGGGTTGGTGATGGCCTGCCGCCGCGCGACCTGGCCCACCAGCACCTCGCCGTTCTTGTCCCAGGCCACGACGGAGGGCGTGGTGCGCGCGCCCTCTTCGTTGGTGATGACCTTGGGTTCGCCGCCTTCCATGACCGCGACGACCGAGTTCGTGGTGCCGAGGTCGATGCCGATGATCTTGCCCATGCTGAGCCTCCTCCGAGTGCGAGGTCTCGGGTTTCCTCGCGGTTTGTTTGGGGTAGCCGTCTGACGGGGGGGACTGTAAGCACTGCCCGCAGGGTGTCAACGCCTGCGGTGCATCCGCTCGATCAAGGCAATTGCGTCGTGCTGC
>JAGQJJ010000615.1 GCA_020430675.1 Myxococcales bacterium | reverse complement strand
TCCGGCGGCATACCGCCCTGGCACCGGAAGCGCGGCGAGTCCTCGACATCGGGCCGGCACTGGCCGAAGACGGGCGTCAGCTCGGCGCAGCCCCAGCCTTCGGGGCAGCAGTCATCGGGCGAGCAGTTGGCGGTGCAGAAGCCCTTCTCGACGACGACCTGGTCCTCGATGACATAGTCGGTGCACACCAAATCATCGCCGCACGACGGCCGCGAGAACGGCGCTTCGGGGTTGACCCAGCACGGATCGCCCAGCGCGCGGCTGCCCGCCGAGGGGATGAGCTGACACGCGGTGCCATCGGGCTGCAGGTCGATGCAGCGGAAGCCTTCATCGCACATGCCATTGTCACAGGCGGCGGTGCAATAAGGCACCAACTCACCGGTCTGCTCGTCGACGTTGAGCGGATCGCGAATGCAGAACAGCCCCCGCGCGCACAGGCCGCGGTCATTGCAGGGTTGGCCCGCCCCGGGCAGATCGCCGGGTGCGCCATCGCCGCGGGCGCAGATCGACTCGCCGTTCTGCAACTCGGCGCACAGGTAGCCATTGGGGCACATGTCATTGAGGCACGGGCCGGTGCAGTAGATGCGGCCGTCGTCGTTGACGCAGACCAGCCCCGACTGGCACTGCAACCCGTTGCCGCACTCTTCGCCGAAGCCCGCCTGATTGCGCCCCGGATCCTGGCCCCGGGCGCAGGCGCCGCCGCCATCGGCCAGGAAGGCGCAGTAATAGCCATCACCGCAGGTGTCATCGCCGGGCTCGCACGGCCGCGAACAGTAGAGGTCGCGCCCGTCGTTCAGGCAGAACAACCCCTCGACGCAGCGCTCCATCGAGCAATCGCCGCCAAACTCGACGTTGCCGATCGGCGGCGGCGGCTCCATGTCAGGCGGCGGCACTTCGCCGCCCGAGGGATAGACATCGCAGACCGCCTGGATGTCATCGGCCGACAACGTGCGGCCGCTGATGTCACCGGGCCCGGTCGAGGGCCACATCGTCGCCCCCGGCACGTCGGAGTGGCCGAAGCCATTGCAGTGGCCCACCTCATGCGCGGCCACGCTCGACACATCGGTCCGCCCGTCGCCGCCCGGTGCCATGCGGAAATAGGCCCAGGTGTGATGGAAGCCATTGAACTTGATGTCGGTGTCAGACAGGAAGTTGTTGACGCCGCCCCAGATGGTTGACGCGATGGCCAGCGCGACCGGCGAGTCATCCCAGAAGTCTTCGCGCCAGCTCGCGACGTTCTCGCCGTCGCCCGCGCCCCACGCGGTGTTGGCCGTGCGGCCCGCGTACTGCCATGCCATATACGAGCAGCTCACCGCCGTCCAGGCATCATAGCCGAGCTGCACGGCTTCGAGGCAGTCACCATCGGGCATGTCTTGCGAGAGCACCTCGCTGACCACATAAGGCACCGAATCGCCCTGGCCGATGCCCCACTTCGCGTTGTTCCAGACGTAGGCGCCGGCCGGACCGGCGAGCAACATCGACAGCGCGACCGCGCAGAAGAGCCGCTTCATCGCGCGCCCTCCGCCCCGGGCAGCACCACCTGCGGCGTCTGCACGTCTTCAACCGGGGGCGCCGGCCGCCGCACCACGTGCAGCGGGGTCGGGCCCGGGCGCTCTCCGCGGGCGATGGCCAGCAGGTCGGCCAGCGGCAACTGATTCCAATCGCGCGGCATGCCCGCGACCCGCTTGTCGGGCATGGCACCGAGCAGGTGCAAGCCGCGCAGATCGCGCGCCGCCATCGTCACCCCGCTCTTGGCGTCGTCGATGAGCACGTACTTGCCCTGCGCCAGCCCCGTCGGCACCAGGCGGCCGGTCGAGGTGCGCTCCAGGAAGAGAAAGACCCGCTCGCCGACCGCAAAACGCGCGTAGCCGGGCACGTCCTGCCCGATGCGATCGGCGCCTTCGCCGACCACGCCGCCGAGCTGCGTCAGGCGCCACTCGTGGTCGAGCTTGTCGCCCTTGACCACCTGCTCGACGCGGAAGGTCGTGTCGGTCCAGACGCGCACCGGCTGCGTCTCGAGCCGGCTCCGCTGCGCGGTGACCGTGCCGATGAAGATCAACTCCGACCGCGCGGCGAGCTCGCCCGCGGTCAGCGTCCGCACTGTCGCCGCCCCCGCGCCGCCCGCGATCAGCACGGCCAGCGCGGCGACCAATCCGCTCCACGCACGCATCTGCCCCTCCTGGTCAAGTCCGGGCGAACGGTAGCCGCACGGGCGCGGCCGCCGAAAGTGAAATCCGTTGCCCAGCGCCCCGATCGGCGCGGTTCAATGCCGCCCGCTGACGCCCAGCGCCGCAAAGAGCGCCTCGGCTTCGGCAGCCCAATGCGCGGCGTCGGCGTGGCCACGACGCGCCAGATGTCGCCCGCGCGCCGCGTAGGTGCGCGCCAGCTCGATCGGCTGGTCGAGCGCTTCGAGCAGATCGACCGCGGCGTCGAGGCGCGCGCCCGCCTCGTCGGGCCGCCCCTGACCATCGAGCGCCTCGCCCAGCACCCGCAGCGCCGCCGCCGCCCGGGGCCGGTCGCCCGCCTCTTCGGCCCGTCGCAGCGCCTCATGCGCCGCGCGCTCGGCCTCGTCGAAGGCGTCGGTGACCAGATGCAGCTCGGCGAGCATGCGCCAGGCGTCGGGCAGCAGGTAACCAGGCCCACGGCCCTCGGCGACCAAGGCGATGGCCTGCTCCAGATAGCCCCGCGCCTCGTCGGCGCGCCCCTGACGCAGCAGCACTTCGCCCAGGTTCGCGTAGCCCAGCGCCAGCCCGCTATGGCCCGAGCGGGCCCGAATGCGGATCGACTCGCGCAAATACTGCGCGGCCCGCGACAGCTCGCCCATCTCGCCGTACAGCGTGCCCAGGTTGTTATAGGTCTGCGCCAACGCCCCGCGATCGCCGCGCCGGGCGTGCAGCCGCACCGCGCGCTCGTACCAGCCGACCGCTCCGCGTGCGTCGCCCTGCTTGGCGGCGACGATGCCCAGGTTGTTATAGGCGCTGCTGACACGGCGCAGATCGCCGATGCCTTCGGCCAGCGCCAACGTCTGGCGAAACGACTGCTCGGCTGCGGCGTAGTCGCCCCGCCCAAAAGCCACCACACCGAGCGCGGTGAGCACCAGGGCGCGCAGCGAGCGCGCGTCGGCCGGCACGGCCGCCAGCACCGCCTCCAGCTCGGTGACCGCACCGTCGAAGTCACCGTCGCGATAACGCAACCATGCGGCATAACGCCGCAGGTCGAGCGCTTCGAGCAGGGCTTCGGGCGCGTCCTGGCCGTCGAGCAAGGCCAACGCTTCGCCAATCCGTCGCCGCGCGCCGGCCACCTCGCCCAGCGGCTCGTCCACCTGGGCCCGCCGGTGCAGTCGCCGCGCGCGGTCGATGGGTCGGTCGGCCGCGGTGTCCGCCACCGCCGCGTCCAGCCGCCGCGCCGCCTCTTCCAAATCGCCCTCGGCCCTCAACAGCGCGCCCAGGGCCTCTTCGGCCTGCGCCCGCGCCTCGGGGGCCAACGCCCTTCCGGCTGCGTCGTCCTCATCCAGCGCCTCGACATAAGCGCGCCGCGCCTCGGCCGGTGCCAGACCCTCTTCGG
>JAGQJJ010000614.1 GCA_020430675.1 Myxococcales bacterium | reverse complement strand
CGGGTGACCGCGGCCAGATCCAGGTCGTAGCGCAGCGTGCCATCGAGCACGCGCACCAGGAACGGCACACCCGCCGCGGCCACCGGCTTGACGCTGCGCCCCCCGCCCTCGGCGCGCGGGAAGGTGCTCGCCACGCCCGCCTCGAAGCCCAGGCCCAGCGTGAGGCGGTCGCTCACGCCGTACGCCGGGATCAGCCGCGCGAGGCCCGCGCCGCCGAACAGCAGCTCGCCGCCCTCCAGGACGAGCTGCCCGCTGCCCATGCTCTCCGCGAGGATGACGATTCGGTCGGTGTTGGCCTGCACCCCGGCGAAGCGCGGGTCGGGCTCGAGCCAGAAGGGGCACTCGCCCTGGTGGTCGTCGACGTAGTGCAGGGCGGCGGAGATGCGCTCGATCAGCAGCGCCTCGCGGGCGGGGCCGAGATCCTTGCCGGCGGCGAGCCACTGCGCTCGGGCCGGGCCGCCCTCGGCGACGAGGCGGCGGTCGAGCCACCCGGCGAGGGCCAGCCGGTCGGCGGGCGTCGCCTGGCACACGCTGGCCATCAGCGCGGGCGCGACGGCCTCGATCTCGACGCGGTCGATCACCCAGTCGATGCGGGCGCGGGTCTGCACGATGCTGCGCAGATCGAGGTAGAGCGCGCGCTGCGCCGGGGGCGTGGGCAGCGTGACGCAGCCGCCGAGCAGCAGCGCCCACACCCCGACGATGGTCCACCTCGCTCGCGACTCTTCCCACATCGTCAGCGCGCCTCCTCAGCGTGGCGGACGGTAGCCGCCGTGCGTGGTCGGGTCAACGCGCGTCGTGCGGGGCGAGGCGGTTCGTGAGAATGCATCGCCGGGTCGGGCAGGGGGGCCGACGCCGGCCCGACCGCTCATCTTCCTCCAGGTCGACGGCCTCGCCGACGTTAGCGTCGTCCAACGTCCGGCGACACGCGGCGACTGCCGACCGCAGCCGAGTGCGCGCCGGCGTCACCCCTGGAAACAGGCCCATCCTCGGTGCACGGTGTGCTTCATCGGTGATGGCATCCACGACGCGGTCGCGCTCAACGTCGCTGACGTCTCCATCTCACTGCACGGCGCCGCGACCCTCGCCCGCGATGCCGCCGACATCGTGCTGGTCGACGAGGATCTGAGCCATCTCTCCATGACTGGCGCACCCCGCAAGTCCCTTGGCTGGCACTCATATGCCGAAGCAGAACGTCCTGCCCTGCGCTCAGGCTTGGGTTTGCGGTCTAACGATGATCCCGTCGAATTGTCTTGCCACGCGGTTCAAGCAGAATTTCTGACTCATTCTGGGTTGGGTATCGATCCCTGGTCACGACGCATGAGCGAGCTGTCCGGAAGCGTCATTGGCCTTCATCTCTTCGAGCTTCTTGCGGGCGGCGAGCGCCCATTTCTGCCAGCGGGGGATCTGAGTGACGAGGCCGTCGACGTAGACGTCTCGGGGGGTGAGCGGATCGCCGCCGTCGACGGGTCGGAGGGCCCAGTGCGGGCGGTGGTTGTTGTAGCGCAGACGGAATGCTTCGAGCTTCTGGCGGGCATCGGCCGGCGAGTCGTACCAGTTCCAGTAGACCTCTTCGCGCTTGAGGGTTCCGTGGAAGCGTTCGAGGAGGCCGAGCTGGGTGGGCGTGCGGTAGCGGATGCGGACGTGGCTGAAGTTGGCACCGTTGAGGAAGCTGACGAAGCGGCGGGCGAGGAAGCTGGAGCCGTTATCGGTGACGAGAATGACGGGGCGGTCCGGGGGGACGCCGAGGCGCTGGGCCTCATCGCGGGCTTTGCGGAGCGCGGCACAACACTCTGCGGCGCTGTAGCTGGGGGTGAAGTGCAGGGCGAGGAGGTAGCGGGAGTAGTAGTCGATGACGGTGACGGCGTACCACCAGCCGAAGCCGGGCAAATGGATGTAGGTGACGTCAGCCTGCCAGAGTTGGTCGGGGGCCGAAGGCAACAGGTCGAAGAGCTTCTCGGCCTGGTGGAGCTCGGCTTTGGTCGGCGTGGGCTTGTGCAGCAGGCCCTCGGCCTTCATGACCTTGTAGGCTTGGCGGTCGGTGACGGTCGGGCCCTTCTCGCGCCGGCACATTACCGCGATGCGCTTGTAGCCATACCAGGGGTTCGCTTCGGCCATGGCTTTGATGGTCGCCGCGGTGCCTTCGGGCACCGGTGTCGGCGCCGGACCACGACGACCGCCGGTCGGCGCCGGCCGGTGGCGCGGATAGCAGCTCGACACACATAGGGGCAGATGGCGAAGGACTCGGGTGATGCGCAGTCTCTGTGCGCCGATGAGCGCCGCGACCTCGGCGCGAAGCTGAGGGCTGCCGGTCAGCCGTCCAGTCTTTTTTTTAGATACCGGTTGGCGACGGTGATCTCGCCGATGACGCGATCGCGCTCAGCCAGCTCGCGCTTGAGGGCGTCCAGCTCATTGCCGGAGGACGAACGGCCGGCCATCGCGCGGCGGCCGCCTTCGAGGAACTCGTCGCGCCACTTCGCCAGCGACGTCTCGCTGACCCCATATCGTCGTGCCGTGGCGGCGAGCGACTCCTCACCGCGGAGCACGGCCAGCACCGCGCCTGATCGCTCCTCAGCCGTCCATCTACTTGACTTGCTGCCCATCGAACCTCCCTCTTCCATGCCCGGCCAGTTGTGCTCAGCCTATCAAAGCAATCCCCAACCTGGGCGTTTCGCAGGAAGTCCGAGCAATACACGGCTATCTGGGCGACAAGGGCCACGGCCTGGTCTTTGCCGCCATCGGCGACGGGGACAAGGCGATCAAGGCCCTCGCCGCCCACTTCGCCCCGCAGCGGGCGCGCGACGAGGCCGAGCTGGCCGCCGGCTTGACCGAAGCGCAGCGCAAGGCGCGCGATGTGCTGCCGGGCTGGCGACCCATCGACCCGGCGCCGATGGCGCAGTTTCGCCTCGACGCGCCCGACGACGCGGCGCAGCAGGAAGCGTGGGTCTATCGCATTCGCTTCAAGCCCTTCACCGGCCTGCGCCCCGAGGCGCTGGCGGCGCTCGGTCCGCCCTCGCCGCCGGTCGCGGGCCTGCCCGTCCGCGGCTGGTGGTGGGCGCAGCTCGACACCAACGGCGCGCCGAACGGCCTGCGCCTCGTCGTCTACGCCGAGGGCGACGACGTGCGCGCGACCATCGCCGTTGGCCGTCGCTTCGCCTCGCCGGATGACAAGGCGCAAAAAGAAGAGGGCGCTTACCGCGGCGCCGAGGCCTTCGAAGCGCTGGCCGGTCGCCTCGCAGCCAAAGAAGCGCCGTAGCCGCTCCCACGCCCCCGCCCCGCGATCAGCACACCGCAAGGCGTCGATCCCCGCGTTGGGGACCGGTGCGCCATCGGCCAAGACGTCGATGGCCAGCTCGGGGGTCCGCTTCACGATTCGGCACTGCGGCGCCCCCCGCGTTGGGGTCCGGTGCGCCATCCGGCCAAGCGTCGATGGCCAGCTCGGGATCCGGTTCACGATTCGGCATCGCGGCGCCCCCCGCGTTGGGGTCCGGCGCTTCACCCGGCAAAGCGTCGATGGCCAGCGCGGGGTCCGGCCCACGATTCGGCATCGCGGCGCCCCCCGCCTTGGG
>JAGQJJ010000613.1 GCA_020430675.1 Myxococcales bacterium | reverse complement strand
CAGGAGCCCCATATTTTTTGAGGCGGCCGGCGGGCGCCGGTCAGCAGCGGCCGCGTCGCTCGTAGCTCATGCGGTCGGGTGCGCAGACAAACAGCTCGCCGTTCTCGCAGTAGCTGTCGAACGGCGGGCACAGCCGGCAGCCGAGGCCCTCGAAGCAGCCGAGCGGGCATTGCATGCCGGGCACGTAGCTGGCGCCGTCAGGGCCGCAGATGGCCAGCGCGTCCCCGACGCAGCCGGGGCCGTCCTCGTCGGGGTGGCACAGGGGGTAGCACTCGCCGATGCCTTCGCGGCAGCCATGTTCGCAGCGCTCGACCTGCTCGTAGGCGGTGCCCGAGTCGGCGCAGACCACGCGGTTGTTGCCCTCGCAGGCATAGGTGCCGGGGCGGCAGAGGCAGGCGTCGAGGCGGGTGAGCACGTCGAGCAGCGCGCGCTCGAGCGTGGGGCCGTCGATGGCCAGCGGCAGGCCGCCCGCGGCGGGCAGAGTGTCGGCCTCGCGCGCGATGCGGGCGAGGCGCTGGCCGTCGACCGCTTCGCCGACGCCGATGGCATAGGTCGTGACCCCGGCGGCGCGCAGGGTGGCCACCTGATCGGCCAGCGCTTCGATGGGACCGCAGTCGGGGCGGCCGCCGATCAGCAGGATGGCCGCCTGACCGTCAGCGGCGCCGCCGAAGCTGCGGGCGAGGTCGGTGAACGCGGCGGTGACCGCGGTCTGCTGCGTTGACAATGGCATGCCGAGGCGGGCGAGCACGAGGCGGCCATCGGCCGAGGGCGCGACCGGGCTGCCGGCGGAGCAGGCGTCGACGTCGTCGGGGAAGGCGCGCAGGCCGAAGCGCAGACGGGTGCCGTGCCGCTCGGAGAAGGCGAGCAGCGCGTCGCGCACGAAGGGCGCGGCGACATCGGCGGTGCGGTCGACGAGCAGCATCACCGACGGCTCGATGCAGGCGCCGCCGCAGCGCCCATCGAGGCATTGGCGGCCCTCGCCGCAGGGGATGGGCGGGGTGTAGCGCGTGCAATCGGCGCCGTGGCCGGGGTCGCGCAGGCACAGACGCGCGAGGCCCTCGGCGTCGCAGACCCCGGTGCCGGGCGCGTTGCAGCGATCGGTGCAGGGCTCGGCGGGGCAGGCGCCGTCGGCGCCGCAGTTGTCGGGGCACTCAGCAGGGCAGCTCACCATGGGCGGGCATTGGCCGTCGGCGTTGCAGCGCCCGGGGCACTCGGCGGGGCAGTCACCGGGGCGGAAGCATTGGCCGAACGAGTCGCAGGCGTCGGGGCATTCGGCGGGGCAGGCGACTGGGCCGGGGCCCGGGCCCTCGGGTTCGCTGCACAGGCCAGCGTCGCTGCAAAGCTGGTCTTGGGGGCAATCGCCGCACTCGGCCCCGCAGGCGCCGGGCGGGCAGCCCACGTCGGCGCAGGCGACAAAGAGCATCGCCAGACCGAGCGGGGCCAGCCACCGCACGGTGCTCAGGCCCCCTCGGCTTCGGCCAGCCGGGCGATGAACTCGTCTTCGGTGAGCACCGTGACCCCCGCCTTCTGGGCCTTGGCGAGCTTGCTGCCCGCCTTGCCGGCGTTGCCGACCACCAGGAAGCCGAGCGCCGAGCTGACCCCGCTGGCGGCGATGCCGCCGAGGGCCTGCACGCGCTGCTGGGCCTCTTCGCGCTTCATGGCGACCAGCGTACCGGTGAAGAGGAAGGATTGTCCCGTCCACGGGCCGCTGCGCTCGGCGGGCGCTTCGGCGGCCTGCACGTCGACGTGCTGCCGCAGCGCTTCGATGAGCGGGCCGCGCTCGGCGAGGCCCGCGACGACGCGGGCGGCGAGCAGCTCGCCGAACTTCGGGAGCTGTTGCAGCTCGGCCGGCGTGGCGGCGAGCACGGCGTCGAGGGTGCCGAAGCCCTCGGCGACGGTGCGCGAGGCGGTCTTGCCCAGGTCGGGCACGCCCAGGGCCTGCAGGAAGGTCGCGAGCGGCATCGTCCGGGTGGCGGCGATCTGGTCGAGCAGCTTCTGCGCCAGCGTCTCGCCCATGCGCTCGAACCGGGTCAGGCCGTCGAGGGTGAGCGCGTAATAATCGGGCGGGCTGCGCAGCGCCTCGTGCTCGACGAGCTTGTCGAGCCAGACCTGACCGAAGCCTTCGATGCCGGTGACCTTGGCGTAATGCGAGAGCAGGCCCACCGATTGGGCGGGGCAGCCGAGGGTATTGGGGCAGACGACAAAGTCGCCTTCGATCTGGGGCGTGGCGCCGCATGAGGGGCAGGTCTCGGGCACGGTGAGCGGGGTGTCGCCGGGCGTGACCACCGCTTCGAGGTGGGGGATGACCCCGCCGCGGCGCATGGCGACGACCTCGGCGCCGAGCGAGAGGCCCTCGATGACCTCGAAGCCGACGCTCGACGAGATGACCACGCGCTGCGGGCGGTTGTCCCACAGCACCCAGCGCGGCTGGCGCTGCGGCAGGGCGCGCACCCGGCTGACGCGCTCGTCGGGCAGGTGCAGGCCGATGCTGAAGCCGACCTTGCGGCCGAACAGCTCGCCGGGCAGCACGACGCCGCCCTGAAAGCCGCGGCTGTCGTCGACGTTCTGATCGCCCTCGCCGATGCGCAGCGAGGGGCGGATGAGCGCGTAGCCCAGGTCGAGCCGCAGGTGCGGCGCGTGGGCCAGGCCGGCGGGGTTGTAATAATTGGCGAATGAATCCGCGCTGATGGCGGTGGCGGCGCTGCCCATGGCCATGGCGCGGGCGCCGAAGCCGAAGGCGTCGAGCGGGTTCGCCGCGGCGGGGCCGGCGAAGAAGAGCGCGAGTGTCGGAGCGAGCAGGCGCCTCACAGCTCGACCCCCACTTCGACCTGGAGCACCGTCACGTCGCCCGAGGCGCAGCGTCGGCGTGCCCGGGTGGGTCTCGGGGTCGAAGCCGGCTTCTTCGATGGCCATCAAATCTTTCGTGTGCCGGCGCTCGACGAGGCGATGCCATTGGCCGGCGACCTCGAAGCGCAGGCGGTCGTAGCGCAGGCCGGCGCCGACGGCGATCGTGTGGCGGTCGCTGTCGAGCAGGCTGTGCAGGCCGGTCTGCTCGGGCGCCGGGGTGGGCGTGAAGCGATAGCCGACGCGAGGTGACCACCAGCGGGCCGGCTTCGATCGGCCACTCGACGCCGGCGCGCCATTCGATGATGTCGGTGAAGTCAGGCGCGGGCTGGGCGGGGAAGTCGGCCGGGACGGCGGTGTAGACGATGGGGTTCTGGTAGTCGCTCCAGCGCTTCCAGGTGAGGCCGGCGGCGACCTGGAGCGGCGGCAGCGGGCGGCCGGCGACCTCGAGCGTGGCCTGCTCGGGGTCGAATTGGGCGGTGCCGCGGACCTGGAGGGTGGGGACGGGGAGCGGGAACGTCTCGCCCAGGTCGACCTCGATCGGGAGGTCGAAGTCGGCCTGGGAGGCGCCGCGCCAGGTGGCGCCGAGGGCCAGCCAGGGGGTCGGGCGCCAGGCGGCGCCGACGACCGGGGCGTAGTCGGCGAGGACCTCGTCGTGGACCTGGGAGCCGATGCGACCCTGGTCGTTGGGGGCGACCTCGATGCCGCCTTCGAGCTCGGCGAGG
>JAGQJJ010000612.1 GCA_020430675.1 Myxococcales bacterium | reverse complement strand
TCGGCGAGCTGCTCAGCGTTGCGCGCCTCGCGCTCGACCTGGGCGCGCAGGGCTTCGGCCGCTTCGGGCGCCTCGCCGAGCGCGCGCGCGACGTCGAGGTGACCCCGCGCCTCGCCCCACTGCCGCGCTTCGATCGCGGTCCGGGCGCGGTCGAGAAAGCTGGTGGCCGGCTCGGCGATCGGCCGGGCCGTCGGGGCGCGCAAGGTGCGCACGAGGTACATCGTGCTGAGCACCGAGACAAAGGTCACCAGGGCCATCAGGATGAGCCAGCTCACCGGCAGGCCGCGCCGATGGGCGGGCACCGCGGCGCCCGGATCGGTCTCGCCCGCTTCGCTGCGCAGCCGTGGCTTGCCCACGGTGCCGAAGACCATCACCGTGCTGCCCGCCTCGATCGTGTCGTCGTCGAACAGCTCGGCTTCGATGATGCGGCGCCCGTTGACATAGGTGCCGTTGCCGCTGTCCAGGTCGTACAGCCGGAAGCCCGCGTCGTGCCGGTCGATGCGCAGGTGCCGCCGGCTGACGCCGATGTCGAGCAGCACCACGTCGTTCTCGTTGGCCCGGCCGATGCGCGTCTCGTCCTGGTTGAGATAGAAGGTGCGGCCCTTCTGCTCGCCTTCATCGACCCGCAGGCGGCCGCGAGGCAGCTCGGTGGGCGCGGTCAGCTCATCGTCGGTGGGCGGCGGCTGCGGCCACGAGGGCGGCGGCGTCGACGGCAGCGGCGGCTGCGAGGAAGGCGGCGGGCCGATGATCACCGGCCGGGCGGGCACGCGCACGGCAGGCATCACAAACGCGGTGGGCACCTGCTGGATGGGGTGGGGCGAGTCGATCGTCGGTGACTCTTCGACCGAGGCGTCGGGCAGGGCGTCGACCTTGTCGGTCGACTCCTCGTCGGCCGCACCGGGGCGCGCGCCTTCACCCGCCTTGGGCGGCGCGGCTGCGAACCCCCCAGGTCGGGGCCGATCACTCACCGGGTGTGCGTGCCTCCATCGCGCGGGAGTGGCGAGCGGGCACACGTCCGCCATGCGGGTCGTCGCCCATCGGCCGGTTATAGCACCTGCGGTCGTCGGCGCCCAATCGCGCTTACCGCTGCGGCTCTTCGGTGAGGAAGTCGGCGTAGAGCTTGCCCGCGCGGTGGAAGGTGGCCGCGCCGATCGCGTTGACCAGCACGCCGACGAGGATGAGCGTGCGGAAGCCGCGGCCGAACGACCGCCCGCCGAGCGCGAGGCAGCAGACCAGGTAGGGCATGAAGTCGAGGGCAAACCGGAAGCTGAACTGCTCCCAGCCGGTGTTCTGGTAGAAGAAGATCGGCACCGCGACGACAAGCGCCGTCCAGCCCATCGCGCGGGCCAGCGGGCTCTGCCGGGTGGGCCAGAGCAGCCAGACCAGCGCCGGCGTCGTCAGCAGCATGCTCAGGCCGTGCTTGCTGATCTGGATGTATGGCGGCGTGTCGACCAGCCGCGGCACCAGCGTGAAGGCCGAGGCCAGGTTTCGGTTGAGGAAGTTCGGGTGGAACAGCCCGAAGTCGCGAATGCGCGGCAGCGTGCCGTTGGCCAGGAAGGTATGGCCGAACTCCATCGGATTGCCGAAGCGGGCCTGATTGTAGGCCAGCAGCGCCAGACCGACGATGCCGCAGGGCGCGCTGAACAGGATGAACCGCCGCCACCGCTCGCCGACCGGAAACGGCGTGCCGCTGTTCGGGCGAAAGAGCTGCAAATAGAAGAAGACCGCGGCGAAGACCAGCGTGGCCCGCGTCGAGAAGGCGGCGGCGAGGCAGATGCCGGCGAGCAGCGGCCTTCGCGCGTCGACGGCAAAGTACAGGTAGGCGAGGTGGAAGGTGACGCCGACGATCAGCGCGGTGAACCAGACCCGCCCGAGCACCGCGCACCAGAGATGGGCCGTGCCGAAAGCAAAGAGCAGCGTCAACCAGAGCTCGTCGCGCTGGCTGCGCTCGCTGTGCCCGGCGAGGCGCAGGCGCCGCAGCAACAGGAAGATGAGCACCCCGTTGAGCGCAGCGAACAGCACCGTGAAGATGACATCGTTGGTGCCATACCCCACCGCGGCCACCCACGGCATCATCAACACCGCCGGCGCGGGTGGGAACGAGACGAAATAATGCGTCTTCGACTCGCCGCGATCCTTGCGCGGGATGTTCACCTCGCGCCCGTCCAGCAGCCGGAACTCGTCGGCCTTGCCCTTGCGGCGGGTGAAGAAGCCCTTGACCGTCGGCCCGAGCTGCTCGGCGGACTGCCCTTTCAGCGTCAGCTCGTCGTAGCTGGCCCAGTCGTTCTGATGGTGCGGGTTGCGGGTCAGCTCGACCTGGCCGTGCAGAAAGGCGTCGGCCAGATAGACGAAGTGGTTGTCGGGGCTGTGCATGCGCAGGCGACCACCCGCAAACGCGGCGTAGACGGCCAGGCCGACAAAAAAGACGAGGAGGGGGAGGCGCATGGGGCCCGTTATCACGGCGGCGAGGGCGAGTTCAATGCGGCTCGGCGAGCAGCGCGGCGAACTCGGTGGAGAAGCGCCAGGCGTCGCCCGGCCAGCGGGCTGACAGGTAGCGGCCGTCGCGCACGGTGAAGCCGCGCGAGAGCTTGTCGGGCGCGTCGCGCAGCAAGGCCGGCGGGCCCGGGTCGAAAAGCTTGGGGTCGCCGAGCGCGGCGATGACCTCGGCCTGCACCGTCTGGGGGTAGGTCCGGTAATAGCGGCCGAGCCAGAGCGCGGTGAGCGCAAAGCCGCTCAGCTCAAGCGCGCGGGTCAGGGCGGTGGTGCGGCGGCCGGCGAGCACTGAAGCGCCGGTGCGCGGGTCGTGGCTGCGCGCGGCGAGCACCACGCCGTGGCAGATGGCGCCCACCGGCTTGTCGGCGGCAAACATCTCGCCGACCAGCGCGCCGAGCAGGGTCGATTCGAGGTAGGCCTTCATGCCTGGGGCGTGGCCGCCGGGCAGCACCAGGGCGTCGAAGGCGCTGGCGTCGAGCGATTCGTAGGCCAACGGCTTTTGGAAGGCCGGCGCGGCGATCATGTCGGCGTAGGTCGCGCGCGCCAGGGCGTCGGCGCGCAGCAGGCTCGACCAGATGAAGAGGCCACGGCCGGTGATCATGCGGCCATCGGCCTGACCGGGCAGGCCATCGGGGGTGGCGAAGTCAACGCGATGGCCCGCTTCGGTGAGCACGCGCCAGGGCACCGCGGACTCGGTGGGATCGAAGTCCCGGCTGGGCAGGGGCATCAGCACGCGCATCGGCGCACCCTCGCATGATGGCCGGCGCGGCAAAAGCCCCGTGTGGCGGGCGTCGAGACCGCAGCGGGCAACCTGCTGTTCTCAAAAGACAATTCAGATTGGCATTACTTTCTCTGCAACACCAGGCGCCGCGATGCCGAAGGAGATCATGACGGCCCGATCTGGGAGATCCGCATGTCATCGCCTCGGCTGCGCGCCGCCTTCGACCGCCTGATCGGCCCCGCCCGCGCTGCGGCGTGGCCCCGCACCGATGGGCGCTGGCCGATCGCCGCGATGGCTTTCATCGCCGGCGCCGCGATGGGCGAAGCGCTGGCGAGCGCGGGGCTGTTGATCGGCGCGA
>JAGQJJ010000611.1 GCA_020430675.1 Myxococcales bacterium | reverse complement strand
GGGGCCAAGTACAACCTCGACTACTACGTGAAGCTGGCGCGCGACCTCGCCGACCGCGGCGCCCACATCCTGGCCATCAAGGACATGGCCGGCCTGCTCAAGCCCCGCGCCGCGGTGATGCTGGTCGACGCCTTGCGCGAGGCCACCGACCTGCCCATCCACCTGCACACCCACGACACCAGCGGCAACGGCCTCGCCATGCTGCTCGCCGCGGTGGGCGCGGGCGTCGACGCGGTCGACGTGGCGTTGTCGAGCATGTCGGGCCTGACCAGCCAGCCTTCGATGAACGCGCTCTGCGCCGCGCTTGCTGGCGACCCGCGCGCGCCCGACCTCGACGAGAGGGTCCTGCAACGCCTCGCCGAGTATTGGGAGGCCCTGCGCGAGCTGTACGCGCCCTTTGAGTCGGGCCTCAAATCGAGCACGGCCGAGGTCTACGAGCACGAGATCCCCGGCGGTCAGTACTCGAACCTGCGCCCCCGCGCCATCCAGCTTGGCCTCGGCCACCGCTGGGGCGAGGTCAAGCGCATGTACCGCGAGGTCAACCTGGCGCTGGGCGATCTGATCAAGGTCACCCCCACCTCCAAGGTGGTGGCCGACTTCGCGATGTTCCTGGTTCAGAACGACCTGAGCGTCGAGCAGGCCATCGTGCAGGCCGAGCGCCTCGACTTCCCGCAGTCGGTCGTCGACTTCTTCCTCGGCCGCCTCGGCCAGCCCTACGGCGGCTTCCCCAAGCGTCTGCAAGCCGCGGTGCTCAAGGGCCGCGAGCCGATCACCGTGCGCGCCGGCGAGCTGCTCAGCGACCACGACTTCGGCGCCGCCACCACCCGGCTCACCGAGCGCCTTGGCCACCCGCCCACCGAGGAGGATCTGCTCACCGACGCGCTCTATCCCGCGGTTTTTTCAGACTATCTGGCCCACACCGCTGTCTTCGGCCAGGTCGCCCACCTGCCCACTTTGGCCTTGCTCTATGGCCTGAAGGTCGGCGAGCAGATCCAGATCGAGATCGAGCCCGGCAAGACGCTGGTGGTCAAGCTCACCGCCGTCGGCGGCCTCACCGACGATGGCCGCCGCATGGTCTACTTCGAGCTGAACGGTCAACCGCGCGAAGTCGCCGTGCTCGACCACGTCGCCGCCGCCCGCATCGAGACGCGCCCCAAAGCCGACCGCGGCAACCCGCTGCACGTCGGCGCCAGCATGCCCGGCAAGGTGCTCTCGGTGCAGTGCGCCGTCGGCGATCTCGTCGAGATCGGCCAGACGCTGGTCGTCGCCGAAGCCATGAAGATGGAGACCGCCGTCACCGCCCCCGCCCGCGGCAAGGTCGCCGAAGTGCTGGTGGGGCAGGGCGACAAGGTCAAAGGCGGCGACCTCCTCGTCCGCCTCGCCGCGCCCTGAGCGCGATGCCACCGACCGCGATCCGGCGCCGCGAAGTTGGTGACCCGAAGCCCCGCTCGGGTTAGATTGGCGCCGTCCGCGCGCCGCGCCGGTGGGCGGGCGGGTTCGAGCGAGCCGACCCCCGGTCGGAGCGGAGGCGATGCGGCCGATCCACGTCCTCTACGGCACTGAGACCTTCAACTCGGAGGATCTCGCCCAGCGCACGGGCGAGGCGCTGAGCAGCAAGGGCTTGCCGGTCGCGGTGCTCGACATGTCCGACTTCGAGCACGAGCAGCTCGTCGGGCTGCACACGCTGCTCATCGTGACCAGCACCTTCGGCGCGGGCGAGCCGCCCTCCAACGCGATCGACTTCCACGAGTTCCTCATGGGCGGCGACGCCCCGCGGCTGCCGCAACTGCGCTTCAGCGTCTGCGCGCTCGGCGACACCGCGTATGAGGACTTCTGCGAGTGCGGCAAGCAGTTCGATCGCCGGCTCGCCGAACTGGGCGGGCAGCGCATCGCGCCGCGCATCGATTGCGACACCGACTTCGAGGAGCCCTACGAGCGCTGGGTCACCTCGGTCCTGGCCGCGCTCGATCGCATCGATTGGGGCGAGGTGGCCGCCGAATCGGCCGCGGGCGCGTCGCTTGAAGCCAGCAACGACGGCGACGATGCGGGCGACTACGAAGAGATGGCCTCGGTGCCCGCCGTCGCGCTCTCGGCCGCGCCTGCACCGGTGCCCGCGCCGGCGGCGCCGCCCCGCAAGAAGGACCGCGTCGGCACGCGCAAGAACCCGTTTTTTGCGACGGTGGTCGAGAACTACAACCTCAACTCCATCGACTCGGCCAAAGAGACGCGCCACGTGGCGCTGTCGCTCGCCGATTCGGGTGTGGAGTACAAGATCGGCGACGCGCTTGGCGTCTTCCCGCGCAACTGCCCCGACCTGGTGCGGCGCATCCTGCAGGCGGTCAACATCTCCCGCGACACGCCCGTCGAGTACGAGGGCGAGTGGTTCACGGTGCGCGACGTGCTCATCTACAAGCGCGACGTGATGCAGATCGACCGCAAGATGATGGCGCTCGCCCGCTTCGGCGAGAACGCGGCCTACTTCGAGCCCATCATCGAAGACTCGAAGGCGCAGTCGAAGTACATCGCCGACCACCACCTCATCGACTTTGTCACCCAGGCCGGCATCCACCCCGATCCCGCCGAGTTCATCGGCGCCACGCGGCCGTTGGCCCCACGCCTCTACTCGATCTCGTCGAGCCCGGCGGCGCACCCCGGCGAAGTGCACCTGACGGTCGACGTGCTGCGCTACGAGATGTATGGCCTGCAGCGCAAGGGCGTGGCCTCGACCTTCCTCGGCGAGCGCGCCGGCCCGGGCGTCGAGGTTGCGGTCTATGTGCAGCCGACCAGCGAGTTCATCCTGTGCGAAGACGACCGGCCCATCATCATGATCGGGCCGGGCACCGGCATCGCGCCGTTTCGGGCCTTCCTCGAAGAGCGTGAAGCGCGCAACGCGCCCGGCCAGTCGTGGTTGTTCTTCGGCGCGCAGCGCGAGGCGCACGACTTCCTGTATCGCGAGCAGCTCGAAGGCTACCTGCGCACCGGGCGCCTGGCGCGACTCGACACCGCCTTCTCGCGCGACCAGGAAGAGAAGATCTACGTGCAGACGCGCATGTGGGAGGCCGCGCCGGCCATCTGGAAGTGGCTCGAAGCCGACGCCGTCATCTACATCTGCGGCGACGCCTCGCGCATGGCCAAGGACGTGCACCAGACGCTGCTGCGCATCATCGGCGAGTTCGGGCGGCTCACGCCGGACGTGGCCGAGGACTACCTCAAGCGCCTCCACAAAGAGAAGCGCTACCTCAAGGACGTCTACTGACGCCTTTCACCGCTGCGGCAGCGCCGCGGTGAGCACCTCGCAGCCGGCCTCGGTGATCAGCACGTCGTCTTCGATGCGAATGCCGCGCACGTCGGCGAAGGCGGCGAGGCGCGCGCGGTCGACGTGCGCCTTGGCCAGATGGGCGACCCGCGGATCGTCGAGCAGGCCGGGCACCTGGTAGAAGCCGGGCTCGATGGTCACCGCCATGCCGGGCACCAGATCGCGGTCGAGGCGCAGCGCGGCCAGGCCGAACTGCGGGTCGCGCACGCGGCCGGGCGCGTAGCCGGCGCGGTCGCCCAGGTCTTCCATGTCATGCAC
>JAGQJJ010000610.1 GCA_020430675.1 Myxococcales bacterium | reverse complement strand
AGCGGCCGGGCGGCCACGATCGCCGCGTCGGCGTCGGCGATCACCAGCGCCGCCGTCTTCTCCGATTCTTTGTAGTTGCCGGCGGTGAACTGATCGAACGCCATGCGCAGCGCGGCCTGGGCCTTGTTGAACTCGCCGGGCGCCAGCCGGGCGGCTTCGAGGGTCTCGGCCTCTTTGAGCTTGAGCGCGGCGGCGTCGACCTGCGCCTTGGCGTCGGCGGCGCGCTTGACCTGACGGCTCTGGGCCTCGGCGGCCGCCAGGCGCTGCTGCATGTCGATGATGCGCTCCTGGCGGGCGATGGCGTCGGTCGCGAGCTGCTTGCGCCGCTCGGCGTCAGCGAGCTGCTCGTCGGCCAGGCCCACGCGGCGCTTCTCGGCCTTCACCGCGTCCTCAAAGTCGCGCAGCTGGCTGCGCGCGACGGCGGTGCGCCAGATGATGGTGGCGAGCCGCGTGGCGTGCAGCGTGTCATCGGGCTCGTCGTCTTCGTAGGCGGCCAGCGCGCGCTTGTAGGCCTTCTCGGCCTCGGCGTACAGCTCGGGCTCGCGGTCCTGCACCGTCGCGGCGATCTCGCCCTGGCGCATCTGCTCGAAGCTGACCAGCTCGGCGGGTTTGGGCTGGTTGCCGCAGGCGGTGAGCGCCAGCGCGCAAGCGGCAAGAATCAAGGCGCGCAGACTCATTTGGGCGCCTCCTGCCGGGCCTGGGACTCGAGCGACGCCAACCGCTGCTCCAACTCAAAGGCCGCGTTGCGGGCGTCGGTCGCCGCGCGCTCCTTGGCGTCGGCCTCGGCGCTCAGCTTGCGGGCCTCGCCCTCGGCGGCGGCGCGCAGCAGCAGGGCGTCGATCAGGCGCGCCTGCACCCGAATGCGCTCCAGCGTGCGCGCCAGCGGCTTCTGCGCTTCCTGGTTCTGGTAGGCGCGCGCCTCGCCGAGCCACGCGCGCAGCGTGCCGATCTCGTGGGTGGCCTGGCGGGCTTCGTCGCGGGCCTCGTAGGCGGTGACCTCCTGCTCGTAGCGGGTCAGCTCGGCGGCGGGCTTCTCCGCGCGCGCGGGCAAGGCCAGGGCGACGAGCAACAGGGCGGCCGTTCGCATCATGGGGCTTCCTCCTCGGCGCTCAGGCATCGCCCTCGGGGCGATGGCGCAGCAGGTAGGCGATGACCTCGACGGCGCACGGGCGGGCGTAGCCGAAGTCGGTGGTCAGCGCGGTCAGAATCTGCTCGGCGCGGGCGCGCGCTTCCGCGTCGAGGCCCGAGCCCTCTTCGTCGACGAGCAGGCGCAGCAGGTCGCGCTTGAGGCGGCCGGCCTGCTTGCGCTTCTCGTGGTAGACGTGCTCGTTGAGCCGCGCGATGTGGTCGCGGAAGATCTCGCCGTAGTCGAGCGCGTCGTCGGGGTGGTCCATGCGCCAGGCGCCGATGCGGTGCACGATGCCTTCGCGGAAGCCGCGCGCCGCCTTCTCTTCGATGCCAAGGCGCTCTTCGACCTGGCCCATCAACTGCGCGTCGGCGACCTCGGCGCGGCCGGTGACCGGGTTGATGCGCTTCTCGCCGCGCACCGCGTGCACCGCGTGGTCGATATAGCGCCGCATCAGGTCGAGCATGGCTTGATCGTCGATGAGGCCCATCGCGCGGTGCAGCTCGTCTTCAACGCGGTCGAGCCACCACTCGCGCACGATGTCGACGTTGGCGCGGAACCGGTGGAAGTCGCCCTCGGCGGCTTGCGCCAGGAAGGGGTAGACCGCGGTCTGGGCGCAGACGGCCTTGAGCGCGTCGAAGAGCGGCACGGCGGTCAGGCAGCCGTCCGCCTTGCGGGCGACCGTCAACAGCAGGCTCTTGAGCTCGCGCGGGCTGGGCCCGACGAGGCCCTCCTGGCGGTCGAGGGTATTGCGCTCGCGGTAGATGCCGGGGATGAGGCCGCGCAACGTATTGGTCACGTCGCGGGGCAGATCGGCCGGCACGCTGCCGTGGGCGTACAGCATGGCCTTCTGCAGCGGTGTCATCGCCTTGAGCGCGTCGCGCACGCCGGTCGACACCCCCTCGCGCGGCAGCGCCGGCTCGACGCGGCCGAGCACCGCCCACAGCGCGAGCACATCGGAGACGTGCGGGCCGATCGCCAGATCGCCGCCCACCGACGCGAGCAGGTCGCGGTAGACCTCGGCCTCGCGGGTGTAGTCGACCAGATAGGGCATCGGCACCAGCTCGATGCGCGCTTTGAAGCTGGCGAAGTCGTGGTGCTGCTTGAAGGCGGCGAGCAGCTCGGTGTTGCAGCTGCCGAGGAAGACCGCGTCGAGGTGCAGGTCCATCATGTCGAGACGGGCGGTGCCGTTCTCGCAGGTCGACAGCAGGTACTTGAAGGCGTCGAGCGGCCGCTTGAGCAGGTCGTTGTATTCGATGACCCCGCGGTTGCCGTCGACCAGATCGCCCATCGGCTCGTAGAGCGTCAGGTTCTGCAGGCTGGGCGGCAGCGCGGCCAGGCTGCGGTCGGCGGTGACCTGCCGCACGCTGGCGTCGACGCGCATCTGCGGGTCGATGGTGACCGCCGCCTGCCGGAAGCGCTGGCTGATGAAGAACCGCTCGACCTGCACATGCTTGAGCACTTCGGCCAGGTCGCCCTTATAGGCCTTGAGCAGCGCGTCGTAGATCTGGCGCGCCTTGGGGCTCGGCTCGCCCTCGGCCAGCGAATCGGGCAGTGACGCTTCGGGGCCGAGCAGGCGGCGCAGAAGGCGCACGCGGGCCGGGCGGGGCAGCAGCAGCAGCGGATGATCGCGCAGCTCGTTGCGGATGCGGGTGTCGATCTCACCTTCGGCCAGATGGGCAAACGTGGGCAGGTCATTGAGCCGCCGCGAGCCGCCGAAGCCGATGTTGCCACGCTCGACGCGGGCGGAAGGAAACACCCAGTTGAAGGTGTACAGCGCGCCCTCGGGCCGCTCGCTGTAGGCCTGCAAGCCCCGAATCACGCAGCTGACGAAGCGGCTCTTGGCGCTGCCGTTGGGCCCGTGCAGCAGCACCAGCCGGTTGACGCGGCCGTCGCGAACGAAGTCGGTCAACAGGCCGAGCAGGGCCTCCTGGGCGGGCTCGTGGCCGATCAGCGGATCGCGGCCGTCGTCGAAGGCGCAATCGAACAGGCGGTACCGGGTATAGGTGCCGTAGGGGCGCGCGAGGGTATCAGTGCCAAAATACGCAAGCGCATCGCGCAGATAGGTCGCGGCATCGCGGCAGTGCAGCGCGGGGTGGGCGGCGACATCGGCGAGGTATTCTTCGAAGCCGAGCAGCGTCTTGCGCTCGACGAAGCGGCGCTTTTGTTCAGCGACGGTGTCGGCCAGAAAGGCGGTCGCGTCGAGCGCGTCAGCGGGCTCGGTCAAGGCGTGCTCCTCTTCGACGACCGGGCCGGGGCCCGAGGGGTGGATGGCGGCCGCCCTGGTCAGCGGACCGCGACCTCCCAGGCCACCTTCTCGTCGCGGATCAGCTTGCACGCCTGATCGTTGCACACGCTGAAGTCGCACGTGCCGGCGAGGCTGAGCTTGCCCGCCTTGTCGGCGGTGAACGGCACGCTGAAGCGCAGCGCCTGCTCGCTCAGCTCGGCGTCATCGCG
>JAGQJJ010000609.1 GCA_020430675.1 Myxococcales bacterium | reverse complement strand
AGACGACGAGCCCGAGCTGCCCGACGGCGCCGCCGAGAAGAAGGTGGCGGTCAAGAAGCGGGCGAAGTGAGCCCGGGGGCGCCGACCCGTGAGCGCCTGCGCAGCCTGCTGCGCACCCTGTCGCTGATCCGCGGCGACATCACCCTCGCTTCGGGCGCCCAGAGCGGCGTCTATATCGACTCGAAGCAGACCTCACTGCACCCCGAAGGCGCCGCCGCGCTGGGCGCGTTGTTGCTCGACGCGGTCCTTGCGATCGAAGCCCGCACCGGGCGGCGCGCGGTCGGCGTGGGCGGCATGAGCATCGGCGCCGATCCGCTGGCGACCGCGGTCTCGCTGACCGCCTGGGCCCGCGGCCGCGCCCTGCCGGCCTTTCTCGTGCGCAAGACGCCCAAGGGCCACGGCACCGAAGCCTATCTGGAGGGCATGGCCAACCTGCCCGCCGGCAGCCCGGTGGTGCTGCTCGAAGACGTGGTGACCACCGGCGGCAGCACCCTGAGCGCCGCGAAGCGCGCGCGGGCCGAGGGGCTCGACCCGTTCGGTGTGGCGTGCATCGTCGATCGGCAGGTGGGCGGCGTGGCGGCGCTGGCGGCCGACGGGCTGGACGTCGAGGCGCTGTTTGCCCTCGACGAGCTGGCGGACGACACCCCATGAGAGCCATCGCGGCGTGCGCGCTGCTGCTGCTCGGGTGCGCGACCACCCGGCCCTGGCAGGCCCCCGACCAGGCGCCTGAAGATTACGCCACCGCGCTGCGCGATTGGACGCGCCGCAGCTCGACGTACGACGGCATGGACGGTCGCGCGTTTGCGATCGTGACCTGGATGTCGCCGCGCTTCGCCGCCGCCCGCGCCGCCGAGCATGCAGCGCGCATCGGCGCCACCGCCGCTGAGGCCGAGCAGATGCGCACCGAGGCGGTCGCCGCCGCTGAAGCCGAGGCGCGTTTTTTCATCGCCCTGACCACGCTCGACCCCTACTGGAACGACCTCGACAAAGGCGACTCGCTGGCGGCGCGGCTCGAAGGCGACGGCCAATGGCAGGCGCCGACCAGGGTGCATCGGCTCACCAACGATGAGATGGCCGACGCAAAGACCTTCTTCCCTTACGCCGATCCGCTCACGGTGGGGTACGATGTGACGTTCGCGCAGCCCACCGATCGCCGGCGGGTGCGGCTGCGCATCGCTGGCGCGCCGGCCCGCCTCGACCTCGAATGGGAGACCGCGCCATGACCGCCCGCAAGACCTTCCACTCGTTTGATGGCACCCGGCTCTCGTACAGCCTCGAAGGCGAGGGCCCGCGCGACTTTGCGCTCTGCGATGGCATCGGCTGCGCCGGGTATGTCTGGCGGCACCTCGCGCCGGCGCTGAAGACGCAGGGGCGCGTCATTCACCTGCACATGCGCGGCCATGGCGAGAGCGACCCGCCGGCCAATCCGAAGAACGTGGGCATCACTGACCTGGCCGACGACTGGGGTCGCCTGCTCGCCGAGACCAACGCCCAGGACGTGGTGCTCATCGGCCATAGCATGGGCGTGCAGGTGGCGCTTGAGACGTGGCATCGCCACCGCGAGCGCATCGCCGGCCTGGTGCTCATGTGCGGCAGCTTCCAGAATCCGGTGGCGACGTTCCGCAATGGCAAGGGCCTGGCGGTGGCGCTGCCGGTGCTGCAGCGGCTGACGCGCTTCGGCGGGCGCCCGCTGCGCCGGGTCTGGAAGGAAGCGCTCAACCTGCCCATCGCCTACCACGTGGCGCGCATGGCCGAGATCCACCCCGATCTGCTCTCACGCCGCGACTTTGACCCCTATCTGGCCGACCTGGGCGCCATCGACCCCGCGCTGTTCACGCGCATGCTGGCCGGCGCTGCTTCGCACTCGGCGAGCGGCTGGCTGGAGCAGGTCGACGTGCCGGTGCTGGTCATCGGCGCCAGCGAAGACCACTTCACGCCGGTGCGCCTGAGCGAAGAGATGGCCGCGCGCATCCCCGACGCCCGGCTGGTCCTGATCGAAGAGGGCACCCACTCGGCGCCCATCGAGCACCCGATGCGGGTGCAGCTTGAGATCGAGCGGTTCATCGCCGCGCTGCCCACCTACGCCGCGGCCAGCTGACCGCCACGGAGGCCCCATGCACGCCCTGCGCACGCCCGACGATCGGTTCGCCGGTCTGCTCGACTACCCGTTTGCGCCGCATTACGCCGAAGTCGATGGCCTGCGCATGCATTACGTCGACGAGGGCAAGGGCGGCGCGAACGTGGTGCTGCTGCACGGCGAGCCGTCGTGGAGCTATCTGTACCGCCACTTCGTGCCGGCGATCGCCGCCGCCGGTCATCGGGTCATCGCGCCCGATCTGATCGGCTTCGGACGCTCCGACAAGCCGACCGATCCCGCGGCATACAGCTACGCCAGCCACCTCGAATGGCTGCGCGGGCTGCTCTTCGACCGCCTCGGGCTGCAAGACATCGTGCTGTTCTGCCAGGACTGGGGCGGCCTGCTGGGCCTGCGCCTCGTCGGCGAGCACCCCGACCGCTTCCGCGCGGTGCTGGCGGCCAATACCTTTCTGCCCTCGGGCAACGTGCGCATGCCGCCGGCCTTCCACCAATGGCGCGCTTTTGTCGAGCGCACGCCCGATCTGCCGGTGGGTTTCATCCTGCAAGGGGCCACGAAGCGCGAACTGACCGCGGCCGAGATCGCGGCCTACGAGGCGCCCTTCCCCGACGCAAAATACAAGGTGGGCGCGCAGCGCTTCCCGCTGCTGGTGCCGGTCGACGCCGACGACCCGGCGATCGAGGGCAATATCAAGGCCTGGGTCGGTCTGGCCGCCTTTCCGCGGCCTTTCCTGACGGTCTTCTCCGATGGCGACCCCATCACCCGAGGCGCCGACGCGGTGCTGCAGAAGAAGATCGCGGGCGCCGCCGGCCAGCCCCATGGCACCGTGCCGGGCGGCCACTTCTTGCAGGAAGACAGCGCGCCCGCGCTGGTCGACGCGCTGCTCAAGCTCATCGAGCGGGCCTGATCGGCCGAGGTCGGTCAGGCGAAGAGGGGCCCGAACGGATCCACGTCGGCGTGGCTCGGGCTGTCTTCGAGCGCACCGATCAGCAGGTGGATCCAAAGCAGCAGGTCGGCGTCGCTCACCGGACGGCAACGCACCGCCAGCCCGCCATCACGCCGCGCGACCACACGGCCTTCCAAGGCGATCTCGGCACCGTCGTCGAGCTGGACGCGCGGCCAGACCTCGGCGCCTTCGGGCCAATGGCCCGCCGGCTCGACCCACATGCCATAAAGCGACAGATTGCGCGCGGTCGCCTTGCCCGGCTGAAGGTCGACCGGCAGCGCGACCGGGACGCGCGGGTGGCGACGCAAGTCTTCTTTTTGATTGAGCAATTCGGCGATGTGATAGGCCATCGTCTCGGGTTCGCCCGGCGACATGCGGCGCACGCCTTCCGGCAACGGAACGGACGCTTCAGCGATGGCCACGACGGTCACGAGGGCGATGGTCGACGCCTGCAATGCAGCCTGGCCCTTGGGACCACGCACATCGATGACCGCGACGCCGCCGCCATCGTAGAGCGCCAGCGCCGCATCGCCTGGCAGGCCGTCGGGCGCGT
>JAGQJJ010000608.1 GCA_020430675.1 Myxococcales bacterium | reverse complement strand
CACGACAAGACCTTCGCTTCGCTCAAGGCGGGCGATGACGTGCTGCGGGTGACGTTGGAGCGCGCGCTGGTGCTGTTGGCCGAGAAGGCGCAGCGGGGCAAGAAGCCCGAGGCGCTGCGCGAGCTGGGGGCGCATCCGGGCGACAAGGCGCTGGTGGTGGTGATGGCGGGGCGCTACGGGCCGTACGTCAAGCACCAGGGCGTCAACGCGACGTTGCCCGAGGGGATGACGGCCGAGAACGTGACGCTGGCGCAGGCGGTGGCGTTGCTGGCGGCCAAGGCCGACGCCAAGCCGGCGCGGGGGCGGGCCGGCGCGCGCCGGGCGGCGGGCGCGAAGAAGACGCCGGCGGCACCGAAGGCGGCGGCGCCGAAGAAGCCGGCGGCGAAAAAGGCCCCGGCGAAGAAGGCCCCAGCGGCCAAGAAGACGACGACGGCCAAAGCCGCGACCACAAAGGCGACGACCGCCAAGGCCAAGGCGACGACCGCGTCGACCGAGCCCGCGACGCCGGCCTCAGGGGGCGCGGCGCCGCCGATTCGTCGGCGCAAAGCACCCACCCAGAGCTGACTCGGGTCGCGGATTGCTTGCAAATCATGACCGTTTGGTCATGCTGATTCAATCAGACCAGCGGCGGACGTCAAACGGCGGCGGGCAGGTGCAACCGCACCACGGGCCAGTCGTTTGCGGTGCGAACCTCGACCTGGCCGGCCTGCAGATCGGCCATGCGTCGCAACAGATCCAGCGGCGTCACGCTCAAGGCGGCGCGGCCCGGCGCGGGGTCGTCGGCAGCGGCCGGGGCGCACCAGCGGGCCACGAGGTGGGCGCGATCGGCGGCTTCGCCCTCAGCGGCGACCAGGCGAACGCGCGCGGTCAGGCCGCCGTCTTCGGTTGGCGAGACGGCGATCTCGGCCTCGCCGCGCTCGACCGCGTCGAGCTGCGCGCCGGCCACCAGCAGCAAGGCGCGCGCGGTGTGGGCCACGTCGCCGGTGCAGCGCGTGGGGCCATCGCTGAGCGTGACCGACACCCGCACCGCCTCGCACGGGTCGGGGCGAAGCTGCTGGCGCAACGAACGGACGAGGGCGGCGGCGTCGAACGGCGCGGGCGTGAGCCCCGCTTCGGCGAGCGCAGCGGGCGTATCGAGGCCACCGGCGCTTTCGAGGCGGGCCAGATCGAGCAGCGCCAGGATGAACCGCAGCAGGCTGTCGCCGCTGCGCCACAGGATGCTCAGGCGCTCGTGCTGACGCGCCGTCAGGGGGCCGTCGATCTCGCCGAGCAGCAGTTCGGTGAAGCCGAGGATGCTGTTGAGCGGGCTCTTGAGCTCGTGGCTGAGGTGGGCGAGGAAGCGCGCCTTGGCGCGGGTGGCGATGCGGCGGTCGTGCATGGCCTGGCGCAAGGCGACGCGCTGGCGGGCGAAGCCGGTCACCGCCTGGCCGAAGGCGGTCATGATGGTGGCGGTCTCAGTGAGCGCGACGCCGGGGTCGGGCGTGGGCTCGCCGGTGCGGACCTCGGGGTCGAGCGCGGTCAGCGCGTCGCCCACGGCGCGCAGGTCTTCGGCAAGGATGCGCGCCAGCGCCCGGCCGGCGAGCGCGGCGAGCGTGATCAGCGCGATCAGCAACAGCGGGGGCCAGGGGTCGGTCAGCGGCCAGATCGGCCGCGGGGCGGTCGCTGGGATGGGCCGGCGCTCGGCCAGGAACGCGGCGGCGGCCTCGGGCGGCAGAGCGGCGGCGATGCGCGTGGTCAACTGCTCGCTGCGGTCGACGAAGTAGCCGTCGACGGCGCGCTCGTAGGTCTGGCCGTCGGTCGCCTGCACCAGCACGAGACCGGCGGCGCAGACGACGACCGGTACCTGCACCGCAAAGGTCAGGCGCTGCGCGATGCTCTGACGCGGGCCGTCGATGGGGCCGGCGCCGGGCGGACCTGCGGCGTGGGGGCGCAGCGCCCGGCGGGCGAGCAGATAGGCGCCCAGCACGGGCAGCAACGCGATCAGGTAGCAGATGACCCCGCTGACCATCGCCGCGGTGAGGCCGCGCCCGAAGCCGATGAGCATGGCCGCGGTGCCCAGGCCGGCGCCGACCGCGCCGACGAAGCAGGCGCGGGCCAGGCGCACCGGGAAGTCATGGGCCAGCCGCCGATCATGCGCGGTCACCGCGGGCACGGGTGGCAGGGCGCGAAGCTGGCGGCGCATCCAGAGCCACAGCAGCCCGACAAAGACTGCGCTGCCGGCGCCGACCGCGATAGGCCAGGCGGGCGTGGGGATGGCCTCGCCGGTGATCGCGGGCACCAGAAGCAGCGTCACGCCAGCCCAGAGCCCGAAGATCAGGCCCGTGCCGAGTCGCAGTCGGCCGCCGGGGGTCATGAGGCGCCCTCGGCGGGCAGCACGAGGTGGAAGACGCTGCCCTCGCCGGGCGCCGACTCAGCCCAGAGGCGGCCGCCGTGGCGCTCGACCAGGCGGCGCGCGATGGCGAGGCCGAGACCGGTGCCGGGCACGTCGCGCTGTTGCTCAACGCGGTGAAATTCCTCGAAGATCGCCTCCAACTCGTCGGCGGGAATGCCCGGCCCGCTGTCGGTGACGCGCAGGTGCACCGTGGGGCGGCCGGCTTCGGGGTAACCGGGCGCGATGCCGACCTCGACGAAGCCGGCTTCGGTGAACTTGAGCGCGTTGCTGATCAGGTTGGCCAGGATCTGGCGCACGCGCTGGGCGTCGGCGAGGGCGCGCGGCGCATCGGGCGCGGCGATGACCTCGGGCGTGACCTCGGGCGCGGTGCGCTCCGCGTAGCCGTCGATGATCTCGCGGGCCAGCGCGGCGAGGTCGATGGGCTCGGGCTGCAGCGGGGCCTCGTCGCCCGCTTCGATGGCCGACAGGTCGAGGATCTCGTCGACGTGGGCCAGCAACTGCTCGCTGGCCTGGGCGATGACCCGCACGTCCTCGCGCTGCGCTTCGGTCAGATCGGTGCGGCCGAGCAGATGGCAGTAGCCCTTGATGGTGTCGAGCGGCGTGCGCAGCTCGTGGCTGGCGGTGCGCAGGAAGCCGGTGCGGGCGCGGTCATTGCTGGCGGCGGCGCGCAGCTCGTCGATGAGGTGGCGGTTGACCTCGGCGAAGCGCCCGCAGGCGGTGTTGATGGCCACGGCAAGGTCGCCGATCTCGTCGACCGTCGAGACGGGCACGCCCGGCGAATCGCCCGCGTTGCCAATGCGCGCCAGGGCCTGGGCGATGCGGCCAAGCTGCCGGTGCGCGTCGTCGGCGAGCAGCCAGGCGGCAACTGGCGCGCCGAGCACCAGCAGGGTGAGCAGCAGCATCGCCGGCGCATCGTCGGGCGCGCGCACCGGGGGGCGCAGGCTGGCGGGTTCGGCGAGGCGCAGGACGGCGTGCCCAAGCGCCCGCTCGGCGAGGTGAAAGCGCTGCTCGCCCAGGCGAACCAGCAGGCTGCCCTCGGCGTCGCGCGCGGTGTCGTCGGCGGTGGCCCAGGGCGAGGCGGCTCTCGCCGGGCGCAGGTCGGCGTCGAGGTAGGGGTCGGTGCGCACCAGCGAGAGGACGCGCTCACGCTGCGCGGGCGACGCGGCATGGTGCAGGCCGGCGGCGAGCAGATCGGCGAGGTCGCCCA
>JAGQJJ010000060.1 GCA_020430675.1 Myxococcales bacterium | reverse complement strand
ACGCCTTCGGGTTCGCGCCTTGCCGCTGTCGGCGCCTCGACTGGCTCGCGACGGATACTTTCCCCGGGTTCTGCTAGTCACAGACAGACCCTCAGCCTGGAGATTCCGATGACAACCTCCGATCCCCGCGATGCCTTCAATACGGATCTACCGCTGCCCGAACCCGACCAGCCAATACCCCAGCCGGGCGACACGGCTGGTTCGACGGCGCCCGCCTCGGCCTCCGGGCCCGCTTCAGACCCCCGCCACATCGCCCTTGGACTGACCATGCGCACGCTCGGCGAGATCGGCGTGTGGATCATGGTGGCGGCGATGTTGTGGGTGCACGGCGCCCTGAGCACGAACTACGCAACCTGGATCGTGCTCATCAGCGGCGCCATCCGGGGGCTGGCGCACGCCGAGGCGGGGCGCCGCCTGTTGCGCGACGGCGCCCGCGGCTTGCGTTGGCAGTGGCTGTATCGCGCCGTCGCCGTGGTCCAGGCCGCGGTGGTCCTGCCCGCAATGTACTTCGGCCAGGCGTCGACCGTTGGCGACCTCATCCTGCTCGGCGCGCTGCTGCTCGCCTGGCCCGTCGCTTCGGTCTTGGCCCTTCGGCGTCGCCCGCGTCGCCGGTCCAGCGCCGTCGGACGCACCGAGCGCGGGCTGGGCGCGGTGGGCGCGATGATGTGGATCCCCGCCGTCGCCGGCATCGTCGTCGGCGTCGGCATCGTGATCGCGAGCGCGCTGCTCGCAAGTGTCGCCGGGCCGCTCGCGGCCCTGATTGCGGGGCTGTTCGGCGCCACGATCGCCATCCGAGCCCAGACCGGGCTGTCGGCGGCGCGGCAGGCGGACGCCGGCGGCTTTGCGGGCACCTTCGTCACAAGGATGCGGCGCTACCTGATCGCCAGCGCGGCCAGCGTGGTCGCCATCGCCGTCCTGGGGGGCATCGCCGCGAACGCCTACGCCCAGGTGCTGCCCCGCGCCGGGATCGAACTGTGGGGCCTGTTGGTGGTCGCGCTCGCCCTGGTCAGCGTCTGGCCGCGGGTTCTGTTCGGCTATACCCGCCGGCACCTGTTGAGCACCGAGGGCGTGGCGCTGCCCAACCGCGACCCCGTGGGCGTCGGCGCCGCTCTGATGGCGTTGGGCCTGCCGCTGCTGGTGATGGCAACCGGCGCCATCGTCGATGCGGTGAGCGCATCGGCGGTCGACTTCTCGACCCTCGAGACCGGCGTGATCGCCCTGTTGAGCGCCGTCGCCGGGGTCTGTCTGTGGCTGCGGACCGGGCGACTCCTGGTCCTGGCTTGCGCGGTGATCGTCGGCGGCCTTTGCCTGATCGATGGCTTCCAGGACGCCCGCGAACTGCTCCCGCTCATCGGGGAAGGCCTGCCGGCGGGCCTGATCGCCGTGCCGCTGCTGATGCTGGCCGTGCAGCTCGGCGTCGCGATCACCGTGCCCCTGGGCGTGCTGCGCCTCGGGCTCCAGCGTTCGTAGCCCAGCGGTCGGCCCGTCGCCCCCGGCCCGGCGCACGCAGCCCGGCGCGGGGGCGCTTTCGATGCGGTTGACCGGCGTCAGTCGAGCAGCCCGCAGCGGTCGCGGCGCACCAGGTCGGGGCCCCAGCGTTGCCGCATGGCAGCCCACGCGGCTTCGATGGCATCGGGGTGCGCGGCGCCCAGACTGTCGGAGGGCAAGGCACGCACCTGCTCGGCGCGGGGCAGCATCGACATGCGGGGTTTGCGGCAGCCGGGCACATAGGCGAAGGCCCACTCGGGCGTGATCATCAGGCGGAACTTGCCCACCTCGACGGCGTGCGCGAAGCGGGGCTGTACCACCATGTCGCGCGTCGCGCGGTCGAGGTCGAGCAGGTCGAGCAGCTCGGGGTAGTCGAGGCGGTAGCCTTCGATCACATGCGGGCCGAGCGCCGAGATGATGATGCCGCTCTCGGCGAAGTGATGGTCGATCGTGGGCAGCGTGAAGGGCGTGCGCGTCTCGATGGCCTGCACCGCGGCTTGAAGGGTGTGCTTGAGGGCATGGATGGGCGGCGGCGTGGTCGCCGCGGGCACGGGCGCCGGCGGGATGCCTTCGCGGCCGTCGAGCACCACCACTGGCACGGCGAGCTGCTGCGGGCCGAAGATGTGATCGCCGTGGTTGCCTTCGCCGAACTCGTAGAGCAGCTCGCCGTGGTCGCTGGTGATGATGACCAGCGTATTGCCGCGGGCGAGGGCCTGTTCGGCGAGCGTGGCGAGCGTGGCGTCGACGGTCTGCACGGCGTCGGCATAGCGGTGGGCGATGGCGGGGTAGAGCGCGGGGTCGACGATGGTCTTGCGATAACTGGGCGGATGCCATCGGTAGCGCGCCACGACCGGGTCATCGCCGCGGCGGTGGGCGTGGCCCGAGTGCACCGCGTAGGGCGAATGGGTGGTGGAGAGGAAGACGGTCAAGAAGAGCGGGCGCGGATCGGGCTCGGCGGCCAGGTCATAGGCGCGGGCGACTTCGAGGTCGGGGTCGGCCAGGTCCATGAAGGTGCGGTAGACCGGCGCCAGGTGTTCGCGGCCGAGGCGATTGGTCGAGAAGAACGGCAGCAGCAGCGGGTGGGCGCGGTAGCTGAACTCGCGGACGACCACCTCGAAGCCGAAGGTGGGGGTGTCGAGCGTCTCGAAGCCGAGCGCGACGCGGGGGAAGACGTCGCCGGCGAAGCCGCTGACGGCGACGGTGCGATAGCCCGCCGCGGTGAAGCGCGCGGTCAATGAGCGGTCCCGCAGGTCGCGGTCGGCGGCGGCGGCCATCATGTGGCGAACGCCGCTCTGGTCGGGGTCGAGGCCGGTGAAGATGCTGGCGACCGAGCCGAAGGTGCGGGGCTGGGAGGCATAGGCATCGTAGTGATGGCTGCCATAGCGCTGGCAGAGCGCGCCGAGGCGGGGGGTGAGCGCGCTGTCGGCGCGGCATTCGAAGTGGTCGGCGCGCCATGAGTCGGTCATCAGGAACAGCACGTCGGGGCGCGCCGGGTCGGTCGAGGGCTGCCGGCGCCACTCGGGCGTCTGCGGGGCGCGGCCGGCCACATGGAACAGGCCGGCGATGAGGGCGACGCCGGCAACCAGCCTTGGCCAGCGGGTCCAAGGCATGGGGTGGGGCAGGGCGCGCACGGTCTGCCAGATGAGGACGGCGGCCAGCGCAGCCATGAGCGCGATGCCACCGATGCCTTCGGTCACGCTGAGGAAGACCGCGTCGGGGATGGGCCGAATGTCGCGCAGATCGGCATAGACCGCCGGCCAACGGCGGCAATGGGCGAGCATCAGCAGCACCCAGGTGGCCGCGACGCCTGCGTAGGCGCGGCGCCGTGGCAGACCGAGCAGGCCGCGGCTGATGGCCCACAAGGTCGCGGCGACCAGCACGAGCAGCGTGATGATCTCGGCCTGGGTGCGGATGACAAAACCCAGCAGCTCGTCGACGACCAGGGCGCTGACCTTGTCATCGGTGGCGCCCATGTAAGAGACGCGGAAGGCAAACGCGAGGTCGAAGACAAACGCGAGGGCGGCGATGAGCAGCGGCGGGCGGATGAAGCGGATGAAGCGCCGCGCGGTGGCCATCATGAAGCCGCCTCGCCTGACGGCGTCGCGCGGGTCATGGGATCATGATGCCATGGGTGGCATCTGCAACACATACGGGATGCCATGGATGGCATCGATGCCATCGCCTCGCGTCATTGCCGCCGGCGGCGGCGCTCGCGGGGCGGCGGCGCCTCTTTTGAGGGCAGCACGACGCGCCAGCGGCCGGTGGTGCGCCGGTCGTAGAGGTCGTCACCGGTGATGTCGAGCGGGGCGTAGTTGCGGTTCACCACGCGATAGTCCACGTCGATCGGCACGCGGCACTCGCGGGCGGCGACGCAGATCTTGAACTTGTCTTTGACCCGGATGACATCGGCCGCCTCGGGCGCGATGACCAGCACCACCGACTCGCCCTCGGCGCCCTGGCCCTGCATGTCGCTGCCGGCGTCGGTCGCCGACCCGCCATCACCCGCCACGGCGGCGGGCGCGGCGTCGGGGGTGGGCGGCTCGGCGTCGATCGTCGCAGCGAGGCGCGCGGGCACCGTAGGCTCGGGCAGCGGGGCTTCGTCACGCGCCATGTTGAGGATGACGCGGGCGGCGACCAGCCCGACGACGAGCAGGGCGCCGGCGATGACCATGAGCTGCACGGGACTGCGCGGCTTGGCCGCGACCGGGGCGCGGGCGGCGCTCTGCACGCGATGCACCGCGGGGCCCGGTTTGTCGCGGGCGGCCGAGGGCGTGGGCGCGCTGGCTTTCTGCTGCGGGGTCAGGCCCCAGCCATCGGACTCACCGGCCGGCGCGCTCGACGCTTGCACGAACTCGCGCTGGTCGACGACCCAGCTTCGCCCGGCAGGCTTGGGCGGCGCGGCGATGGGGGACTCGACGCCCCAGTCGTCGCCGGGCGCGGCGGCGGGCGTCTCGTCGCCGCCCTCAAGCGCGGCGCGCAGCTCGGCGGCGCTGGTGGGCGGCCCGAGCAGCGCGAGGCGCAGGCTGTTTGACGGGTCGGGGATGAGGCGCCGCAGCAGCGCGGTCACGCCGCGCAGATCGTCGATCGGGCTGATGGGCAGCGCGTCGGGCGCCACGGCGGCAAAACCCAGGTCGCCCAGCCAGGTCTGGCCCTCGCGCCACCAGATGGCCTCGGGGCCGACGCGGCCGTGCACCAGGCCCTGGGCGTGGGCGGCGACGAGCGCGTCGAGCAGGGTGCGGCCGATGCGGCGCGCCACGTCGGGCGGTGGGGTGACATCGGCCGGCAACGCGGCGTCAAGCCGCTCGCCGGGCGCCAGCGGCCGGGCGACGAAGCCATGCCGGTCGTCGACCAGCCCGTACGCTTCGATGGGACGCAGCGCCGGGTGGGCGAGGGCCTGCACCCGAGTCATGACCTCGCGGAAATGGGCCGGCGAGCCGATGGGCAGCACCCGCACGATCACCGGGCAGCCGACGGCGTCGACCGCGCGCCAGGCGTCGGCGCCTTCTTGGGGGGGCGCGGCTTCGCCCAAACGATACGCACCGAGCTGGTCGCCTTGACGCATGGCCGCAACATGGCACGGCCCTGCCGTCATGCCAAGTGGATGCAATGCCGAGGGTCGCGGTACGCTGCGCGCAGAACTCGGTGGAGAGCTCGCGATGAGGACGCTTTCGTTCTGGACCCTGGCCGCGGCGCTGGCCTTGGTGGCGTGTGATGATCCCAAGCCGGCGGGTCGCCCGCAGGCCGACAGCGTGGTCGACGACGACGGGGGCGCGGGGGACGCGATCACCGGCGAAGGCGACGGCTCGGTGCGGCGCGACATGGCACCCCCCGTCGACATGGCGCCGCCGGTCGATATGGCGCCCGAGGTCGATCAGGCGGTCGACATGGCGCCGGTGGTCGACATGGCGCCGACGGTCGACGCCGAGCCGGTCGACATGGCGCCCATCGTCGACGCGGCGCCGCCCGACATGGCGCCGTGCGTGCGCGACTGCGACGGCGACGGCGTGACCGTGGCCCAGGGCGACTGCGACGACAACAACCCCGATGTGTATCCGGCCGCGGGCGAGATCTGCGACGGCATCGACCAGGACTGCGACGGCCTGCTCGACGAGGGCCTCCAGCGCGAGTGCTATTCGGGCCCGCTGACCACGCGGGACGTGGGGCTCTGCGCCGACGGGCTCGAATACTGCGTCGCGGCGCCCGGCGCCGGCGAAGAGGCCTGGGGGCCCTGCACCGACGAGACCCTGCCCGCCGCCGAGGTCTGCAACGGCGCCGACGACAGTTGCTCGGGCACGGTCGACCTCGACGGGAACGGCAGCCCGCTCCAGCAGTCGTGCTACCCGTTCGGTCGCGGCAACCCCGGCCAGGGCCCCTGCCGCACGGGGCTGCAGACCTGCGTCACTGGCCGCTTTGCCGATTGCGTGGGCGCGGTGGGCCCCTCGGACGAGACGTGCAACGCGGTCGACGACGATTGCGACGGCACCGTCGACGGCACCGGCCGCAACCAGGTGACCCGCAACTGCTACGACGGCCAGGGCGGCACCGCAGGCGTGGGCATCTGCCATCGCGGGCAGCAGACCTGCAATCACGGCAACTTCGGGCGCTGCGTCGGCCAGCAGACCCCCGAGGGCGAGACCTGCGACAACCGCGATCAGGACTGCGACGGGCGCACCGACGAGAACCTGACCCGGGTTTGCGGCATCGAGACGGGCATCTGCCAGACCGGCATCTCGCGCTGCCAGAATGGCAACTGGAGCGGCTGCGCGGGCAACATCGACCCGGCGGTCGAACAATGCGACGGGCGCGACGAGGACTGCGACGGGCGCACCGACGAGAACCTGACGCGGCCCTGTGGCCAGAGCGCGGTGGGCGTCTGCCGCCTGGGCGCCGAGACGTGCAATAACGGCGTCTTCGGGGCCTGCGTGGGCGCGGTGAACCCCTCGAACGAGACATGCGACAACCGCGACGAAGACTGCGACGGGCGCACCGACGAGGGCCTGGTGCGGTCCTGCGGCGACACCGAGGTCGGCGAGTGCGCGCTGGGCACCGAGATGTGCGCCGCGGGCCGCTGGGGGCGCTGCCTGGGCGCGGTCAATCCCGCCGACGAGACCTGCAACGGCCTCGACGATGACTGCGACGGCTCGACCGATGAGGGCACCGATGTGGTCTGCGGCACCGATGTCGGCGAGTGCCGCCAAGGCCTGCGGCGCTGCCAGAACGGGCGCCTCGGCGGCTGTAACGGCGGCGTCGAGCCGGCGGCCGAGACCTGCAACGGCCGCGACGATGACTGCAACGGCACCGTCGACAACGGCTTCGACCTCAACACCGACCCGAACAACTGCGGCATGTGCGGCCGGGCCTGCATGGCCGCCGAGGTCTGTCGCGACGGCAACTGCGTGACGCCCTGAGCCGGTGATGCGCGACACGCTCGTAGGTTGACGCTGGGCGCGGCATGACGCACAAGAACGGAGCGGCTCTCGGCGAAGGCCGCCGATGGCCTGGCCCCCGCGCATCGCGGGCGAGGTGGTGAAGCCGGCGATGGAGTCGGAGACTCTCGGTCATTTCGGGCGCTATCGGCTGGTGCGCCGGCTCGGCCAGGGCGGCATGGCCGAGGTGTACCTGGGCGAGACGTCGGGCCCCGGCGGCTTTCGCAAGCGCGTGGCCATCAAGCGCCTGCTGCCGCACTTCGCCTCGAACGACCGCTTTGTCACCATGCTGCAGGACGAGGCCCGCATCGCCGCGGCGATTCGGCACCCGCACGTCGCCGAGGTCATCGACTTCGGCTCGGTTGACGGCCAGCACTTCATCGTCATGGAGTATGTCGACGGCGTCGATCTGGCCACCGTGCTGCGCGGCTATCGGCTCAAGTCGATGCTGCTGCCGCTCTCGGCGGCCCTGTACATCGCGCGCGCCGTCGCCGAAGGCCTGCACGCCGCGCATCAACTGCGCGACTCCGATGGGCGCCCGCAAGAGGTCATCCACCGCGACGTGAGCCCGCATAACATCCTGCTCTCGTACGAGGGCGCGGTGAAGCTGATCGACTTTGGCGTGGCCAAGGCGGCCAATAACAGCACCAAGACGCGCAGCGGGGTCATCAAGGGCAAGCTTCAGTACATGAGCCCCGAGCAGGCCCAGGCCCAGGCGCTCGACGCGCGGGCCGACATCTTCTCGTTGGGCATGACGCTCTACAAGATGCTGACCGGACGCCTGCCGTTCACCGGGCAGAACGAGTACCAGGTCTACGACCAGATTCTGCGCAAGAAGCCGGTGCCGCCGCGGCAGATCGTCACTGATCTTCCGCCGCGCGTTGATGCCATCGTCCTGAAATCACTGCGGAAGAACCGAAATCGGCGCTTCCAGGCCGCCCATGAGATGGCCGATCTGCTCGACATCGCGCTCGGCGAGATCGACCCCGAGTACGGGGCGCGCGAGCTCGGCGAGCTGATCAGCGCCGAGATGCTGCAACCCGGCGCGCGCGACCAGCTCTACGAAGAAGATTTCATCGCATCGGCCGACGGCGAAGAGGGCGAGCCCGAGGTGGATGACCGCGAGGTCGACCGCCTGACCGACGTCTCTTTGGTGCGGCCCTCGCCCGAGTTCGCCGATGAGGCGACCAAGGCGGTCGAGACGCTGCCCGCCGAGCCGGCGCGCCCGCGGGTGGTCGAGCCGGCGCGCCCGCGCGTGGTCGAGCCGGCCCAGCCGCGAGTGGTTGAACCAGCCAAACCGAGAGTGGTCGAGCCGGCCTCGCCTCGCCCGGTCGAGTCGCCGCGGGCCCGAACCGATTCACCCGACGCTTCCCTCGATGGCCTCGATGAAGACGGCATGGCGGCGACCATCGCCATCCCGGTGGTCGTCGGCGAGCCGGGTGACGAAGATCCCACCGTCGCGGTTGATCCCGAGCACGCCGGGGTTGATGAACTGCTGCGCGAGATGGCCGCCGAAGAGATGGCCGAGGCGGCGACGTCGATCACGGTCGCGCCCAACGCGGCGCCGCGCCGTTGGCTGTATCTGGCGACCGCCGTCGGCATCGGCACCGTGGTCGGCCTGGTGCTCGCTTTCACCCAGGGCGGCGAGCAGACCCTGCCTGACGAGCCGCCGGCCAAGGTGCGCATCGGGGTGGGTTTTGACGCGGCGCCCCCGCCGCCGAGCGAGCCCTGATCGCCTGACCGGCCAGCCGCCTCAACCCGGGGCGTCGATCCCGTACTTCTTCATCAGCTTGCGAAAGTACTTCCGGTCGATGTCGGCCTCGCGCGCCGCGTGGCTGATATTGCCCTCATTGCGTTCGAGCAGGGACCGGATGTAGTCGCGCTCGAAGACGGCGATCCACTTCTCTTTGGCGTCCTTGAAGTTGCCCGGATCATCCGCCTCGGCGTCGGCCTCGGGCTGCGGCCGCGCGCGCGCCGTGGCCAGCCGCTGCATATGGCTCGACTCGACCAGATGCGGTGGCAGATCGCCCAGCTCGATGGTGTCGCCCTCGGCGAAGCTGACCGCGCGCTCGATCACGTTGAGCAGCTCGCGCACGTTGCCCGGCCAATCGTAGGTGGTCAGCGCTTCGAGCACCGGGCGGCTGAGGCCGGTGACCCGCAGCTTCTTGCCGTCGGCCTCGCGGTTGAAGCGCCCGCTGCGCAGAAAATGGCGCACCAGCAGCGGCACGTCTTCGCGCCGCTCGCGCAGCGGCGGCAAAAAGAGGCGCACGACGCTCAGCCGGTAGTAGAGGTCTTCGCGGAAGCGCCCCTGGCGCACCTCCTCTTCGAGCCGCCGGTTGGTCGCGGCGATGATGCGCACATCGACCTTCATCGGCCGCGCGCCACCGACGCGGCGCACCTCGCGGGTCTCAAGCACCCGCAGAAGCTTCGGTTGCAGGTCGAGGCTCAGCTCGCCCAGCTCGTCGAGGAAGATGGTGCCGCCGTGCGCCATCTCGAAGAGGCCCGGTCGGGCCATGATCGCCCCGGTGAACGAGCCCTTCTCATGGCCGAACAGCTCGGACTCGATCAGGTTCGCCGGCACCGCCGAGCAGTCGAAGACCACAAAGGGTTTCTCGGCCCGGTAGGACTGGCGGTGGATCGTATTGGCCACCACCTCTTTGCCGGTGCCGGTCTCGCCCTCGATGACCACGGTGGTGTCGCTGGGCGCGATCTTCTCCAAGATGCCGAAAATCTTACGCATCTGCACGTTGGCCCCGATGATCTCGCCGAAGCGCTCCTCGGGGGACGGGCGGATGTGCACCTCTTCGTCGAAGGACTGGAAGTTGATCCGGGTATTGCCCAGCTCGACCGTGCAGCCCGGGGCCAGGTAGGCCTCCTTGATGCGCACGTTGTTGACGAACGTGCCGTTGGTGCTGCCCAAGTCCAGCAGCACGTAGGCGTTCTCTTCCTGGTAGAGCCGGCAGTGGTAGCGGCTGACGGTGTCGTCATCGATGACGACGTCGTTGTCGTCCATCGAGCCGAGCGTGACGACCGCCTGATCGAAGACCTTGTCGATGCGCTTGCCCTCATCGGTCTCGACGAGAAGGCGGCATTTGCGCAGGTGCAACGTGGTCCCGCCGTCGGGGCGGTAGGCGATCTGGGTCGGCGGAACGTAGTCCGGAAACTTCTGGCCCATGACCGGCAGTGTGCGCTGTCGGAGCGCAAACCGTCAACCGAACCAGCGCGCTCGGGCGAGTGGACGCACGTCGCCCGGGCGAACTATTATCCGTCCACCGTGCAGGAGCAATTCGGCCGATACATCCTCCTGGAGCGCATCGCCATCGGCGGGATGGCGGAGATCTTCAAGGCCAAGGCCCCCGGGCTTGGCGGCTTCGAGAAGATCCTCGCCATCAAGCGGTTGCACCCGCGCTATAGCCAGGATGCCGACTTCATCGAGATGCTCATCGATGAGGCGCGCATCACCGTTGAGCTGTCGCATAGCAACATCGGCCAGATCTTCGATCTGGGTAAGGTCGACGAGCACTACTTCATCGCGATGGAGTACATCGACGGCCGCGACCTGTACCGGGTGCTCAAGCGCCTGCGCGACCGGCAGCAACAGATGCCGATCGACGCGGCGGCGTACATCGCGATGGACACCTGCGCCGGCCTCGACTACGCGCACCGCAAGAAAGACAGCCGCAGCCGTCCGCTGCACATCGTGCATCGCGACGTCTCGCCGCAGAACGTGCTGGTCTCGTTTGAGGGCGAGGTGAAGATCGTCGACTTCGGCATCGCCAAGGCGGCGCTGCGCGCCTACGAGACCGAAGCGGGCATCATCAAGGGCAAGTTCTATTACATGTCGCCGCAGCAGGTCGCCTGCGAGCACCTGGACCACACCACCGACCTCTACTCCCTGGGCATCGTGCTCTACGAGATGCTCACCGGCGAGCTGCTCTACAAGGACGACGACGAGATCACGCTGCTCAGCCGGGTGCGGCGGGCCGAGATCGAGCCGCCGAGCCATCTGCGCCCGGAGATTCCGCCGGCGCTGGAGCAGATCGTGATGCGGGCACTGGCCCGCGAGCGCGGTGATCGCTACCCGTCGGCGCAGCATATGCAGCGCGAGCTGGCGCGCTTCCTGCGCGGCTCGGAGGTGGCCTTCAACAAGGCCAAGCTCGCCCAGCTCATGCGCGACATGTTCTTCGATGAGTCGGTCAACTCCGACGCCACGGTGCCGGTCGACCCCATCCGCGAGCGCAGCGAGCTGTCGCCCGACGCGCAGTCGGTGATCTCGATCGCTGATATGGCCGACTTCCTCGAAGGCGATGACCAGACCGCGCTCGAGCCGGGACTGGCCGATGCCGGCCTCTCGGGCAGCGTCGACGTGCTCGATCTGAGCGATGGCGACCTGGAGCTGGTCGACGACTCCGACACGCGCAATGTGGGGCCGCCCATGGCCTCGCATTTTGAAGACGTCATGTCTTCGGTGAGCGACGCCTTCTTCGAAGACGAGCCAACGCGCGCCTATGAGAGCGAGCGCCT
>JAGQJJ010000607.1 GCA_020430675.1 Myxococcales bacterium | reverse complement strand
GCTCTCGGGCAAGCGCCCCGACCAGCACGAGATTCAGGGCATCGGCGCCGGCTTCATCCCCCGCAACCTCGATCGCAGCGTGCTCGACGAGGTCATCCCGGTCACCGACGACGACGCCATCGAGACCGCCCGCCGCCTCGCTCGCCTCGAAGGCATCCCCGCGGGCATCTCGTCGGGCGCCACCTGCCACGCCGCGCTGCAGATCGCCCGCCGCCCGGCCCTCGCCGGCCGCACCGTGGTTGTCATCTTCGCCTCGGCCGCCGAGCGCTACCTCTCGACCCGCCTCTACCGCGATCTGGTCTGACCGCTACGGCAGCACCTGCAGGCAGACGCGGGCGAACGACCAGCCAAAGGTCGGCACCTCGGGGCCGTCCGGGTTCAGGTCGCCGCCCAGGATCAGATCGAGCGAGCGATGCAGCTCGATGGCGTCCACCGTCTGGGCGTCCTGCATGCGCGTCACCATCGCGCCGTTTACGGTGACCTCCAACAGCCGTCGCGTGCCCGCCGCGTCGTAGACATAGCGCACATGATAGGTCGTGCCCGGTTCGAGCACGACCGGCCGTCGGTTGAGGCGCAGCACCTCGCCCGCCGCCAGATCGACGTTGCTGATGACCTTCACCTCGTTCTGTGGCGGGCCGAACGCGGTCATGAAGCCATACAGATTGCTGCGCCATTGCTCGCGCTGAAGCTGAAAGACCGAGTGCGTGCCGGTGGGATCGGGCGCGTACCAGTCGCCCAGGGTCAGGTCCAACTCCAACTCGATGCGGCCGAAGCGCGCGCCGTTCTCGGTGGGGATTGACACGGTCAAGGTGGGCGTCTCGGCCGACGAGACAAACGCGCGGCCGCGGCGCCAGACCACGGCGCCGTTGATGTCGGGGCAGAAACCCGGCCCCGGCGGCGGATCGGGCGCCGCATCGCCCGGCAACGGCGCCACGTCAACCGGCGGCGGGACCGCGTCCATCGGCGCCGCGTCAACCGGTGGTGCCGCGTCGACCGGCAGCGGCGCGGCATCCATCGGCGCCGCGTCCCAGGCCGCGTCCGGCGCCATGTCGACTGGATCAATGCCCCCAACGTCGACGGCGGGCAGCGCGTCGGCGCCGCCACGGTCGATCGCGGTCATCCCATCGGATGCGGGCTCCACATCGCGTGGCGTCGCCTGGTCCACCGCCGCCGCGTCGGCCGCCGACCCGGCATCGGCCGCGACCTCATCTTCCGCCGCGCAGCCGCCGAAAAGCAGCGCCACGGCCCACAGCGCGCATACCCGGAAGTGACTCGACACGGCCGGACTCCTCGCATGAGCCGCCCGAACCGGCCGGCCGCGCGAGCCTACGAGCGTGTATCGCATAGCCCGGCGCTTCGCGAAGCACGCCCCCGTGACCCGACTTCTGTGTCACTCAGCACTCGAAATACCTTCCGGTATTCCGGCAGCTTCGTTCCTTGCACTCGGGTCATGGGGTCGCACCTCGCTCGACCGATCATGCGCTACACGCTCTGAGCACGGCCCTTCGCCGCTGTGGTCAGAGGATATAGCGGCTGAGATCCTCGTCTTCGAGCACCGCGCCCAGGCGCGCTTTCACGTCGGCCACATCGATGACCACCTTGCCCTCGGTCATCTCGGGCGCCCGGAACGACACATCATCAAGCAGCGTCTCAAGCACCGTGTGCAGCCGCCGCGCGCCGATGTTCTCCAGCCGCGTATTTGCCTCGAAGGCCACCCGCGCCACCTCGGCCAGCGCCGCCCCGGTGAACGTCAGGTCGACGCCCTCGGTGCGCAGCAGCGCCTGATACTGCTTGACCAGGCTATTGCGCGGCTCGGTCAGAATGCGCAGGAAGTCCTCCTGATCGAGCGGCTCAAGCTCGACCCGAATCGGGAAGCGCCCCTGCAGCTCGGGGATCAGATCGCTCACCTTCGTCTCGTGAAACGCGCCGGCGGCGATGAACAGGATGTGGTCGGTCTTGACCACGCCATGCTTCGTCGTCACCGAGCTGCCCTCGACGATCGGCAGCAGGTCGCGTTGCACGCCGCCGCGGCTCACGTCAGGCCCATGCCCGGCGCCGCCGCCGCGCCCGGCGCCGAGCGCGATCTTGTCGATCTCATCGAGGAAGATGATGCCCGTGTTCTGCACGCGATCGAGCGCGCCCTGCACCACGCGGTCCATGTCGACCAGCTTGTCGCTCTCTTCGGCGGTCAGCATGCGCAGCGCTTCGGGCACCTTGACCTTGCGCTCCTTGGTCGGCCGCTCGCCGCCCAGGCCCAGATTGCCCAGGGCGTCCTTCACGTTGACCAGCATCTCTTCCATGCCGCCGCCGCCGAAGATCTCGAAGCTTGGCCCGGCCGACACCGTCGTCTCAAGCCCTACCTCGCGATCATCCAGCTCGCCGCGCCGCAGCTTCTTGCGCAGCGCCTCGCGCGCGTCTTCATCGGCGCGATGCGGCGTCGCCGCGCCATCGGGCGCCACGGCGAAGTAATTGCGCGCCTCGGCCGGCGGCTGCGCGTCGGCCTTTTGCAGCAGATCGAGCAGCCGATCCTCGGCCACCCGCGCCGCGTGGGCCTCCACGCGCTCGGCCTCTTCGGCCTTCACCATGTTCACCGCCAGATCGGTCAGGTCGCGGATCATCGACTCCACGTCGCGCCCCACGTACCCCACCTCGGTGAACTTGCTCGCTTCGACCTTGAGGAACGGCGCCTGCCCCAGCTTGGCCAGCCGGCGGGCGATCTCGGTCTTGCCGACCCCGGTCGGCCCGATCATGATGATGTTCTTCGGCGCGATCTCATCGCGCAGCTCATCGGGCACGCGCTGCCGGCGCCAGCGGTTGCGCAGGGCGATGGCCACCGCGCGCTTGGCCTTGTGCTGGCCGACGATATAGCGATCCAGCTCCGAGACCGTCTCGCGCGGCGTGAAAACCGGCAGCTCGGCGTTCATCGAACCTCCTGACGGCGCGCTCACTCGGTCACCTCAAGCGACTCCACGACGAGCGCGTCATTGGTATAGATGTCGATGCCGGAAGCGATGCGCAGGCTCTCGACCGCGATGGTGCGCGCGTCCAGCTCGGTATGCGCCAACAGCGCCCGCGCCGCCGCCAGCGCGTAGTTGCCGCCGCTGCCGATCGCGATCGCCGGGCCATCGGGCTCGATCACATCGCCGGTGCCGCTGATGAGCAAGGTCCGGCTCGCATCACCGACCAGCAGCAGCGCCTCAAGCCGGCGCAGATAGCGGTCGGTCCGCCAGTCCTTCGCCAGCTCGACCGCCGCGCGCACCAGGTTCTTGTTGAACGCCTTGAGCTTGGCCTCGAACTTCTCGAACAGCGTGAACGCATCGGCCGTGGCCCCGGCAAACCCGGTGAGGATCTGCCCGTCGAGCACCGACCGCACCTTCACCGCGCGGCCCTTCATGATGGTGTTGCCGAGCGAGACCTGGCCATCGCCGCAGAAGACCAGCTGGCCCCCGCGGCGGACGGCGAGGATGGTGGTGCCATGAAAGACGGGGGGATTCATCGAGACCTCAAAGCTGGCGAGATGCCGCAAGCTAAGCACGCCCCGGCGCGTGTCAACCGAGCGGGCCCGGCCGTCGCGCCGTGCCGGGCACGTGGTCGTCGAGTGTGTAGGAGATCCACAGCGG
>JAGQJJ010000606.1 GCA_020430675.1 Myxococcales bacterium | reverse complement strand
CTTCCCGCGGCTCGGCTGCCGGGTGCAGCCGCGCAAGGGCATGCTGGTCGCCTTCCCCTCCGATCACCGCTATGAGCACGCCGCCGAGCCCACCGAGTCGGGGCGTCGCTATGCCCTGGTGAGCTGGGCTGCGCTGCGGGGCACGGCGCGTTCGCGCACGCAGTTGCCCTACAGCGCGGTGATCGTGCGCGCGGGGTAGACCGGGTATTTCGATGACCATCGAAGGTGTCACCCGCTTCGTCTGCGACCACACGGCGCGCCCGCTGCCGGCGCGCCGCTTCGGCGAGGTCTGCGCGCCGCTCGCCGGCTGGCGCACCCTGCTGGCCGAGCTGGGCCTGGTCGGGCGCGATCCGGCGCGCTATGGCGGGGTTGGTTATGGAAACGTGTCGGCGCGCGTCGGACCTTTCCCCGGTGGGCGCGGGGCGCGCGCCTTTGTGATCAGCGGCACCGGCACGGGCGAGCGCGCCTGCGCCGGGCTGGACGACTTCGCGCTTGTCCGTCGGTACGACATCGCGCGCAACCGCGTCGAGAGCGAGGGCGGTGTGGCCCCTTCCAGCGAATCGATGACCCACGGCGCGATCTATGACCTGAGCCCGCAGATCCGCGTGGTGCTGCATGCCCACGCGCCCGTGCTCTGGCGGGCGGCACGCGCGCTGAAGCTGCCCACGACCGCTCCGGCCGTCGAGTATGGCACGCCCGAGATGGCCCGCGAGGTGGCCCGCCTGGCGCGGGAGACGACGCTGTTCGAGCGCCGCGCCCTGGCCATGGGCGGCCACGAGGATGGCATCATCGCCTTCGGGCGCGACGCCGACACTGCCGGGCAGGCCCTGATGGCCGCGCTCGCTGCCGCGCATGCCCTCGCCTTCCAGCGCGACGGCGCCGCCTGCGCGACCCGGCCGGCCCCCATCAGCGATAAGGCGCGCGACCAGAAATCGAGCTATCCTGCGCGCCCATGACCACCGAGGCCGCCCCCGCCGCATCCCCTGCGCCCGCAACGCCCGAGCCCGTCCGCTTCGGCACGTTCCAGGGCGTCTTCCGACCGACCATCCTGACCATCATCGGCGTGATGCTCTACGTGCGCGAAGGCTGGCTCGTGGGCAACGCGGGTCTGGTCGGCGCCTTCCTTGTCATCGCCATGGCCTACGTCATCACCGGCACCGTGGCGCTGTCGATCTCGTCGATCACGACCAATATCCGCATGGGGCAGGGCGGGGTCTTCTCGATCGTGGCCCAGACCCTCGGCCTCGAAATCGGCGGCTCGATCGGCATCCCGCTGTACTTCGCCCAGGGTGTGTCGGCGGCGATGTACCTGCACGGCATGAAAGAGGGCTTCTTGTCGATCTGCCCGCCCTCGGCGCTGGCCGGCACCTTCGCCGCGCCGCTGGTGGACTGGGGCATCTACGAGTCGCTGGTGGTGCTGGTGTTCTTCGGCATCGCGCTGGCCGTCACCGCGATCAGCACCCGCGTTGCCTTTCGCGTGCAGTACGTGGTCATGGCCTTCATCGTGGTGGCGCTGACCAGCATGGCGCTCGGGCTGCGGGTGCACGCGGTGCAGTCGCCGCAGGTCTGGGGCAGCTTTCGCGACGGCTCGCTCATGAACCTGTTTGCGGTGTTCTTCCCCGCGGCGACCGGGGTCATGGTCGGCGCGAGCATGTCGGGCAGCCTGAAGGATCCGCGCCGCAGCATCCCCCGCGGCACGATGATCGCGTGGGTCGTCTCGCTGGTGGTCTACGTGGGCGTCGCCGTCCTGGCGGCCTATCTCGTGCCGACGCAAGCGCTGATGGACAACAAATACGCGCTGATCGACCACGCGCTGTGGCCCATGGCGGTGCAGGCGGGCTTGATGGCCTCGTGCTTCACCGCGACCCTCAGCTCGCTTGCCGCCGCGCCGCGGGTGCTGCAAGCGCTCGGCAAACACGGCGTCGTGCCGTGGTCGGGCTGGCTGCAACAAGAGCGCGGCGGCGAGCCGCGCAACGCGCTGTTGCTCACCGGCGCGATGGTCTTCGTGACGGTGGTGGTCGGCGACCTCGACGCCATCGCCAAGCTGCTGACCATGTTCTTCATTCTGGCCTACTTCACGATCAACACGGTGCTGTGCATCGAGAAGGGCATGAGCCTGATCAGCTTCCGGCCCACGTTCCGCATCCCGTGGTACGTGCCGCTCACCGGCTCGGTCGCCTGCCTGTTGGCGATGTTTGTCATCAACCCGCTGCTCTCGCTGATCTCGCTGGCGATCATCCTGTCGATCTACGTGGTGCTTGACCGACGGCAGCTCCAGAACCCGTTCGAGACGGTGCACTCCGGGCTTTTTGGCATCATCGCGCACTGGGCGGCGCGGCGGGTCTTCATCACCGATACCCGCGAGACCAAGCGCACCTGGAAGCCCGATGTGCTCATCCCGGTCGAGCGCGACAGCCAGTTGGAGGGCGTCTTCCGCTTCCTGCGCGCCTTCACCTGGCCGCAGGGTTCGGTACAGGTGGTGGCGCTGGGCTATGACGGCCATGAGAGCCAGGCGCTGCGCGGCGTGCACCGCACCATCAAGGACTTGCAGCACGAGGGCATCTTCGCGACGCACGCGATGGTCGAGGCGCTCAATTACACGAGCGCGCTGAAGACCTGCGTCTCGGTGATGCGCGGCTCGTTCTTCCGGCCCAATGTGCTGTTCGTGCCGGTCGAGCCGCGCACCGATGACGAGCTGCAACAGAGCCTCGACCTGGCCGCGCATGGCCAGATGGCGGCGGTTTTCATGGCCTTTCACCCCGAGGCGGGGTTTGGCCGCGAGCGCGCCATCAACGTGTGGCTGCGCGATCAGTCGCCCAATTGGCACCTGGGCCTGAAGATGACCAACGTCGATATGGCGGTGCTGCTGGCCTACAAGGTGAACACGAGCTGGCAGGGCATCATCCGTCTGTGCTGCGCCGTCGAGCGGCCCGAGCACACCGCGATGGCCGAGCAGTTCTTCCGCGACCTGGTCGTGCTGGCGCGGCTCGGGCAGCGCGTCGAGGTGCACGTGACCACGCAGCCCTTCCTCGAAGCGCTGCAAGAGGCGCCGCGCGCCGACGCGACGATCCTCGGCCTGAGCGAGCAGACCGACCGCGCCGGCATGCTCAAGATGACCCACATGACCGAGTCGACGTGCTTCTTCGTGAAGGATTCGGGCATGGAGAGCGCGCTCGCCTGACCGCAGGGCTCGCGAGGCCACTGCGCCGGAAATTTGTCGTGCAATTTTTCGCCGCGGCGCGATCCGATTCGGGGCATCTTTCGTAGGGGGATAGGGAGAGCCCCGCATCGGATCCTTGATCCCAACCACACAATGGCGTCTGCTGGCGGCGGAGACTCTGGGGGAGAACTCATGCACAGCTCGTATCGGGTATGGCTTTTTTCATTGCTGATCGTGGCTCGGGCGCTGCCCGCCTGCGATGACGATCCGGAGACCGTGGCCGACATGGGGGCCGAGGGCGAAGGTGAGGGCGAAGGCGAAGGCGAGGGCGAAGGCGAGGGTGAGGGCGAGGGTGAGGGCGAAGGCGAGGGTGAGGGCGAAGGCGAAGGTGAGGGCGAAGGCGAAGGCGAAGGTGAGGGCGAAGACCCCTGCCCCGCCTACTGCACTTTGATGGCGGAGAAC
>JAGQJJ010000605.1 GCA_020430675.1 Myxococcales bacterium | reverse complement strand
AGTCGAACTCGACTTCGGCGGCCATGCCGGGGCGGATGGCTGGATCCTTCTCTTCGAGGCGCGCGCTGACCGAGAAGGTCGAGCCGGTATTGGCGCCGCTGACCGCGATCTCGGTGACCGTGCCGGTGAAGGTCTTGTCCTTGAGCGCATCGAACCGGATCGACACCTTGTCGCCGGCCTTCACGCCCGAGATGAGCACTTCGGGCACCGCGACGGTGACCTCGATGTCATCGCCGGCCGCGACCAGGACCACCGGTTGGCCGCCCTGCACGTTTTCGTTGACCTCGACGAGCACCTGCGACACGGCGCCGTCGACCGGCGCGGTCAGCCGCGTGCTGTCGACCTGCGACCGCGCCAGCTGAATGCGCTTGGCGATCGAGTAGACGCTGGCCTTGGCCGAGTCGCGGGCGGCCCGGGCGTTGTCGAGGTCCTGCCGCGAGGCGGTGCGGTTGGCGTATAGGGCGCTGATGCGTTGGTAGGTCGACTCGGCGCTGCGCTGTTGGGCCTGGGCCTGGGCCATGGCCGCGGCGGCCTCCTGCACCTGCAGTTCGTAGTCCGAAGAGTCGACGCTGGCGAGCAGGTCGCCCTTCTTGACCGTATCGCCGACCTTCACCGCCAGCTCGCGCACGGTGCCGCTGACCTTGAAGCTCAGCCGCGCCTCCTGGCCCGACCGGGCGGTGCCCGAGAACACCCGCGAGCGCGCGCCCGTGGTGTCTTCGATCTTCATGACGCGAACCAGGCGAGGTTGCGTTTCCTGGACTTTTGGCGGCTCGGGGCAGCCGGAGACCAGGACGCACAACGTCAGCGGGATGAGCGCTCTCATGGGTTGCCCTCCGCGGCCCCATCATCCCCGGTCTGCGGGTTCGGGCCGTCCATGTACTGGATGAAGCGTTGGTCAAAGGCCGCCTTGTCGGCGTCGCTGACCTGGAAGAAGAACACGCCGACCGCGCGATGCACGTCCATCATCGCGACCAGGAAGTCGTAGACCGCGTTGGCGGTCAGCTCGTCGGACACCTTGGCGTTGTTCTGCGAGTCGAGCAGGGTCACCAGGTCGAGCACGCCGCGGCCGTAGGCGTCGCGGGCGGCGTCGAGGCCCTTGTGCGCTGCCTCGGCCGACTGCTGCGAGAGTTGGATGCGCGGGAAGGCCGAGCTGGCCTGATGCACCGCATAGCGCACCCGCTGCTCGATGCCTTCGGCCAGCTCGCGGCGCTGCGCGCGCAGGCTCACCAGCTCGGCGTCGGCCTGATGAATCTCGGCGTAGCGGGCGCCGCCCTGGTAGAGCGGCAGCGACACCGACAACCCGACATACCACTCGGTGTCGTCGGTGGTGACGAAGGAGTTGCCGAGGCTGGTGAAGATGTTGCCGATGGGCGTGGCGTGGTCGCCGAGCAGGGCGAAGTCGCTGGGGTTGACGCCGACGCTCAGGCCGCTGGTGCCCTTGCCGCCGCCGTAGACGCGCTGGTTGATCTCGCCGCTGAGGGCCACGGTGGGCGCCCACAACGCGCGCCGGGCGGCCAGCGCGCGGCGGTCGGTGGCAGCGATGAGCGCGTCGAGCTGCCGCAGCTCGGGCGAGGCGCGCAGGGCCTCTTGCGACATGAAGTCGCGGAACTTCGCAAAACCCTTGGGCGAGACGATGCGCGTGACGACCACCTCGCGGCTGGTCATCAGGTGCGGGTCGTCCATCTCGACCTCGGACAGCTCAAACGGCGACTCCAGCGGCTCGCCGAGGAGCTGGTTGAAGGCCTGCATGGCCAGCTCAACCTGAGTATGCGAGTCGATGACCGCCGTCTGGTCATTGGCGATCTGCGCTTCCCACCGGTGGGTGTCGACGATGCGGCCCGAGCCCACGCGGGCGCGGATGCGGGCCAGCTCAAGGTTCGAGCGGGTCAGCTTGAGGTTGTCGCGCCGAATGCGCTCGCCGGTGCGGGCGCGCAGCACGTTGAGGTAGGCGACCGTGGTCTGGTGCACGATGTCCAGCTCGGTGGACTCGCGCTGGAAGTGCCGGCTGTCGTGCAGGGTCTCCTGAATCTCAAGATTGGCCCACGCCCCGTCGTTGTAGATGAGCTGCGTCACCTTGCCGGTGACCTTGACCGAGCGTTCGGGCTGCTGGCCGAACGAGGCCGCGGCCCGGTCGCTGTCGATGATGATGCCCGAGGCGCTGGCCTCGACGGTGGGCAGCAGGCTGGCCCGCGCCTTGTCGATGTCATGCTCGGCGGCGTCGATGCCCGCGTTGGTGCTGATCAGCTTGCGGTTGGCCTTCACCGCGGCGGCGGCGGCGTCGGCCAGCGAGTACTTGCGCTCGATCTCCAGATCCTCGGCGCCCACCAGCTCGGCTTCGGTCAGCACCTCCCAGCTCGGATCGGCGCCGATGGCCTGCGCGGTGGCGATGTTCAGCGTCAGCTCTTCGCGCGACTCGTAGTCGACCGGCAGGTTGGCCGCCGGCTCGCCGATGAGGATCATCTGCGCCATCAGGCCGATGCGGCGGGTATAGCGTTCGATGTCGGCCTCGGGGTGCGTGCCGACCAGCAGCCCGCGCTCGACGCCGGGGCGGCCGAGCATCGAGAAGCTGGGCAGCCGGCGCGCGATCAGCGCCTTGACCAGCTTGTCGAAGCCCTGTTCGTCGAGCTGCCACAGCGGGGTGACATAGACCGCGTCGACGTCGCGGGGCAGGGCGGCGACGGTCGCCTCGGGATCGTTGCCGAGCGGGAAGATGATCGAGTCGGCGTCGAGGGCCCGCAGCTGCCGCGTCGCCTCCATCGTGAGGTGCGGCAGGCCTTCGAGGAAGTAGGGGTTGCCGAGAATCGCCACCCGCGAGAACGGCGCGACCTGCGCCAGCACCTGCAGGTCGCGCTTCATGTTGAAGCCCTGCACGATGTAGGTGAGGTTTTGTTTGCCGCTCTTGTTGCCGTCCGAGGGGATGGCCTGCATGTCGGGGTCGAAGACGAGGCCGGCGATGGTCGGTTTCTCCAGCACCTCGCGGCGCGCCGCAAAGTGCGAGCCGAGCAGGCCGAAGGTGATGACCATCGTGGTGCGGGGATCTTTGTAGGCGGTGTCGAGCTTGGCGGTGATGCCCGCCGCCGTCCAGTCGCCGTCGAGCTGAAGGTCGGCGGGGAACTCGACGAGGAACTCCCCCCGGGTCAGCTCGGTGATCTCGTTGCGGATGAGGCCCCGCATCTGGCCGTTGCCGGCCCACGGGCCGTCGGCGATGGTGGCGATATAGACCGTCTTGGGCGCGGCGTGCGCCCAAGAGGTAAAGATCGCGAAGCACAACAGGGCGATGAGCGCGCGCATGGCCTCCCTCCTCAATACAGCCCGATCGCGTAGCACGCCTGGGCCGTGGAGGGAAGAACCTCGCCGCGGAGGCGGCGGGTCGGGCGATGCGGGGCCGGGGGATCGGTTCCCGGCGGCCTACTTGTCGAGCGAGGTGACCAGCGACTTGACGGTGGGGCTCGAAGGCAGCGAGTCGCAGTCGCTCTGGTACTCGAAGAACAGGTAGCTCGACGAGGGCACGACGATGCGGTTGTTGCTCGACCCCTCGCAGTGCTCGCCCGAGCCGGCAAGGCAGTACCACTTGAGGGTCATGGGATCGCCGCCGTTGTCGACCACGTTGAGGTAGGCGATC
>JAGQJJ010000604.1 GCA_020430675.1 Myxococcales bacterium | reverse complement strand
AAACACGTCCGCGTGGTCGGCGACGGTTCCCTGAGCTGATGGTTCGGACCGGCGAGAGCATCTCGTCGGCAGTTCGCTTGAGCCTCCTCCTCGCCTTTGGGTGGGGGGGAGGTTTCTCCTTTGCGGGAGCGGAATCCGTACCGCCGGACGTGCTGCTGGTGACCATCGACACGCTCCGGCCTGATGCCCTGGGTTGGGTCGCCGGGCGCAATCGCACACCAGTGCTGGATCGACTCGCGGACGGCGGTGTTGCGTTCTCCGCAGCGGTGGCGCCGGCGCCGGTGACGCTGCCGTCTCACGCGTCGATCCTGAGTGGGCTGGAGCCGCTGCGGCACGGGGCGACGGACAATGGCAGGCCGGTGGGCGCGTGTCCGCTGCTCGCCGAACGCCTGAGCCAGGCGGGCTGGCGCACCGGTGCGTTCGTGAGTGGTGCGCCGCTGGCGCGCACGTTCGGCCTGGCCCGTGGCTTTGGCGAGTACGACGAGCACTTCACGGTGCGGGGCCGCGAGCGGCGGGCCTCGGAGACGGTGGCCGCTGCCCAGCGATGGCTTGCCGCTCAACCGGCGGGACCGGTGTTCCTATGGGTGCACCTTTACGACCCCCACGATCCCTACGAAGCGCCGGGTGCGATCGGGAGCTCGACGCGCGACGCCTACGATGCGGAGGTTCGGGAGGTCGACCGCGCCCTGGCGCCACTGTTGGCGGACCCGAGGTTTGCCGGAGATCTGGTGGTCATGGCTGCGGATCACGGAGAAGGACTCGGTGAATTCGGCGAGGCGACGCATGGGCTCTTCGTGCTGCTGCTCGGCGAGGGTCTGCTGCTGTTCAAGCGCCGCGGTGAGGCCCCAGCGCTGCGACCTCGGCGGGGAGCGGGCTGAGTCGGGGCGAATCGACCCGACGCAGGTCGAACAGCGTGAACGGCCAGGCGTGGCGGGCATCGGCCGGGTGATCTTCGCGGCTTTGCAGTCCAAATTGCGCGGCGTCGATGGGCGGGAAGTGCACATCGCCGTCGACGTCGGCATGCACCAACGTCAGCAGAAGGCGATCGGCGCACGGCAGGGCCTCGGCGTAGATCTGAGCGCCGCCGCCGACCATCACCTCGGGGCAATCGGCGAGCAGGGCCCAGGCGGTGGCCAGATCGGGCACCACCTCGACGCCGGGCGCGCTGAAGTTCGGGTCACGAGAGAGCACGACCGTTCGGCGACCGGGCAACGCGCGGCCGATCGAGGCGAAGGTGCGGCGCCCCATCAGCAGCGGCTTGCCCATCGTCTCGGCCTTGAAGCGCCGCAGATCGTCAGGCAGGCGCCACGGCAGCCCGCCGTCGCGGCCGATGACGCGCGCCGGGGTCAGCGCGGCGATCAGCGTGATCTGCACCGTGGTCAGACCGCGATCGGCGCCCGGATGGCGGGGGCGTGGCGGTAGTTTTCGAGGCGGATATGCCGCGGGCTGAAGTCTTCGAGCTGCGTGATGGCCGGGTCGAGCCAGAGCAGCGGCAGCGGGCCGGGCGTGCGCGCGAGCTGCAGCCGCACCTGTTCGACGTGGTTCAGGTAGATGTGCGCGTCGCCGAACGTGTGCACGAAGTGGCCGGGCTGAAGCTCGCAGACCTGGGCGATCATATGCGTCAGCAAGGCGTACGAGGCGATGTTGAACGGCACGCCGAGGAAGAGGTCGGCGCTGCGCTGGTAGAGCTGGCACGAGAGTCGGCCCTCGGCCACGTAGAACTGAAACAGCACATGGCAGGGCGGCAGGCGCATCTCGGCGAGCTGGCCCACGTTCCAGGCGTTGACCAGCAGCCGGCGCGAGGTCGGGTCGGTCTTGATGCGGTGCACGACGTCGGCGATCTGGTCGATGGTGCGCCCGTCGGCGCCTTCCCATGAGCGCCACTGCTTGCCGTAGATCGGGCCCAGCTCGCCCTTCTCATCAGCCCAGGCGTCCCAGATATGCACGTTGTGCTCGGCCAGCCAGCGGATATTGGTCTCGCCGCGCAGGAACCACAGCAGCTCGTGCACCATGCTGCGAAACTGGAGCTTCTTGGTGGTGACCGCGGGGAAACCGGCGCTCAGGTCAAAGCGGAGCTGGGCGCCGAAGAGGCTGAGCGTGCCGGTGCCGGTGCGGTCCTCGCGGCGCACGCCCTCTTCGAGCACCTGGCAAAGCAGGTCGAGATAGCTCCTCATCGGCCGCTGAACGTCGCGCGGCGCTTCTCGACGAAGGCGGCGAGCCCCTCACGGGCGTCATCGCTGGCAAAGAGCTTGGCCTGCAGCTCGCGTTCGAGCGCCAGGCCGTACTCCAGCGGCAGCTCGGCGCCGCTCTGCACCGCGCGTTTGATGTGGCCGACCGCCAGCGCGGCGCGGCCCGGGGTGCAATAGCCGGCGGCCAGCGCGACGACCTGGTCGACAAACGCATCGCGTTCGAGCGCTGGCACGCGGCGGGTCTTGCCTTTGATCTCGGCCTCGGTGGCCTCGCCGATGACCTGCGTGATCAGCCCCAGCGCCAGGGCCTCGTCGGCGTCGACGGTGCGGCCTTCGAGCATCAGCGTCATCGCGCGGGCCGGGCCCACGAGGCGCGCGAGGCGCTGGGTGCCGCCGGTGCCGGGCAGCACGCCCAGGCTCACTTCGGGCAGGCCCACGAGTCCGCCGGCCCGGCGCGCGATGCGCAGGTCGCAGGCCAGGGCGATCTCAAAGCCGCCGCCGACGGCATAGCCGTTCATGGCCGCGACCACCAGCTTGGGCGTCTGCTCAAGCCGCGAGAGCGTCTCGTTGGCGTGCAGGCAGAAGTAGTACTTGCTGGTGGCATCGGCGGCTTCGAGCATCTTGATGTTCGCGCCCGCGCAGAAGTGCTCGCCCTCGCCGGTGATGACGATGGCCTGCACCTCAGGGTCGAAGCGCGCGGCGACGATCTGCGCGTCGAGGTCGCGGAACATGCGGTAGGTGTAGCCGTTGAGGCCCTCGTCGCTGAGGGTCAGGAGCGCGACCGGGCCGCGCTTCTCGAAGCGCACGCGCTGCCGGTCGGGCGCACCGAAGAGGTCGGCGCGAATCTGCTCGGTCACGAAAGCCTCCTTGCCGTCACGCAGGTCGCTTCATATCATCCGGCGGCTCTCACGCCCAGCAGGAGGACACCGATGGAGGTCGAGCGCATCGCGGTGATCGGCGCCGGCACGATGGGCAACGGCATCGCCGGACAGGCGGCGCTCAGCGGTTTTCACGTCGTGCTCAATGACATCGACCCGGCGCGCGTGCGGCGCGCTTTTGCCGAGATCGAGAAGACCTGGGCCAAGGGCGTGCAGCGCGGCAAGCTGACCGAGGCCGAAGCGGCGGCGGCGCGGGAGCGGCTTTTCGAGGCGCACGACCTGGCCAGCGCGGTGGCCGACGCCGATCTGGTCATCGAAGCGGTGCCCGAGCAGATCGAGCTGAAGAAGGCCCTCTTCATGGATCTGGAGCGCCACGCCCATGCCGAGGCGCTGCTCGCGACCAATACCAGCAGCCTGTCGGTGACCGAGATCGCCGCCTTCACCTCGGCGCCCGAGCGCGTGGTGGGCATGCACTTCTTCAACCCGGTCGCGGTGATGCCGCTCGTCGAGCTGGTGCGCGGTGAGCAGACCTCGGAGTCGACGCTGCGGGCCGCCC
>JAGQJJ010000603.1 GCA_020430675.1 Myxococcales bacterium | reverse complement strand
GATCGCCAGCGGCTGCGCGTGCGCACGGCGCCTCATGCCGCGGGCGCGGTCGCGGTCGAGGTGCAGAACATCAGCGGGCGGTGGCGCGCGCCCGGCGCCTTCCTCTACGTGTCGCCCGACGCGGGCCCGTTTGCGGTCGATGCCATCGTGCCCGACCGTGTGCCCAGCAGCGGCGGCGTGCCGTTCCTCATCGGCGGCAATGGCTTCGGCCCCGAAACACAGGTGCGCCTCGATGGCAACCTGGTCGCCTGCACGGTCGAGCGCCCGCAAGTGCTGCGCTGCGTGCCGCCGGCCCACGCGCCGGGGCTGGTCGACGTGCAGGTCAGCGACGGCGATGACGTCATCACGCGGCGCGACGGCCTGCGCTTCTTCGCCGCGATCGATCTGTTTGATATTGCCCCGCGCCGCGGCAGCATCGCCGGTGGCACGCTGGTCGAGGTGGTGGGCCAGGGGTTCACGCCCGGCATGCGCCTGATCTTCGAAGACGACGACCTCGAAGTGATCGACGTCGACGAGTTCGGCGAGCGGGCGGTGGCGCGTACGCCGCCGGGCCGCGCGGGCTGGGTCTCGTTGCGCGGGCGCACCGCCGACGACGAGGCGCTTTTGCCGCAGGCGTTCGAGTACTTCGACCCGGCGATGGGTCGCGGCGGCGTGTATGGCGATCCGATCGAGCACTCGGTGAACGTCACGGTGCTCGAAGCGCGCTCGGGCGTGCCGGTGCCGGGCGCCAACGTGGTCGTCATCGGCCTCGGGCCGCGCGCCCGCTGGGAGGGCCGCACCGACGAGGCGGGGCAGGTGCCGATCAGCGACCCCGCGCTGGAGCTGCCGGTCTCGGTCACCGCGTCGCGCGAGGGCTTCACCACCACGACCTACGAGCGCATCGCGGCCCAGAACGCGACGCTGTTGCTGCAATCGCTCACCCCGCCCATGCCGGGGGCGGGCGAGCCGCGTGATCCCATCCCGCCCGTGACGCTGCGCGGCCTGCTGCGCGGGCTCGACCTGCTCGAAAAGCCCGACAACGAGGGCTATGAGCTGGTGTGTTTCATCGAGGTGAGCCACACCGCGCCGAGCAATCGGCTGGGCAACGCGCCGCCGGCGCCGAACGGCATTCTGCTGGAAGACGGCGCCTTCGAGGTGGTGGTGCGGCCGGGCGAGATGGCCATCGTGGCCACCGCCGGCTACGCGCGCACCGCCGATCGCCTGGCCTACGAAGACGAGCAGCTCGGGTATTGGGCCTTCCGCGACCGCCTGCAGCCCATCGCGATGGGCCTCGCGCGGCATATCACCGCCAGCCCGGGCGACACGGTCGAGGGCCTGGAAGTGGTGCTCGACCGTCCGACGCGCCGGCAGGTGCGGGTCGCGATCGACCACGCGCCCGGCGGCGTGCGCGGCGCGCCCAACTTCTACACGGTGCGCCCGGTGCTCGATCTGGCCGCCGAGGGCTATTGGGACTTCCGCATGGCTTATGAGGGCGAGCGCCCGTCGGGCACCCTCGAATCGCTCCCCGATGTGGGCAACTGGCCCGAGCTCGACGTGAACCTGCTCTGGGAGGGCGAAGCGCTTCAGACCGCGCCCGACGAGCCCTACAGCTATGCTTACGTCTATACCTATCAGCGCGATGTGCGCCGCGAGGTGCGGTTGGCGCCCATGGTCGCCACGACCCAGATCGACACGCCGAGCGAAGGCGGCACGCTCGGGGCCTTCCGGTGGGTCGAGTTCAGCACGCACCCGGCCTTCGACGGCTCGCCCGCCGAGCCCGCCGACGCGCATATCCTGCGCGTGACGAGCAATGGCAGCCCGATCTGGATGCACGTGGTGCCGGGCGCAGTGACGCGCATTCAGTTCCCCCAGTTGCCTCTCTTGCCGGGCGGTGAGTCGCCCGGCGCCGACCTGCCCGAAGGCGAGCTGCAGCTCAGCGTGCTCTCGGTCATCGTCGACGGCGGCTTCGACTTCGAGGACTTCTCGTACCCCGACCTCTTCCGCACCCGCTCCTATAGCCTGAGCTTCGTCAACTTCTACCGCTGAGCCGGCGATGCCATCGCGCGGCCACCCGGTATACAATGCAAGACCATCAGGCCCGGCCGCGCTTCGAGGGAGCTCGGATGCACACCCCGCCATCAAAGGCCCGCCGCGCACTCGACGCTTATCCGCCCTTCGACCGGCTGCCCGCCGGAGCGCGTGAGGCGCTGGCCGAAGCGTGTCAGCTGCGGGCGGTGACCGCCGGCGAGCCGCTGTTTGCCGAAGGCGAGGCGCCTGGACCCGACTTCTTCGTGGTGCTGCGCGGCGCCGTGGCGTTGACGCGGCGGCTCGATGAAGGCATCGCGCTGGTCGACCTGTGCGACGAAGGCACGCTCTTCGGCGTGCGCGCCCATCTGCGGGGCGACGTGTACTCGGCCTCGGCCGAGGCCCGCGAGAGCGGCGAGCTGCTCGCCGTCGCTTACGCCGCGTTTGCCCCTTTGCTCGAAGCCCATCCGCAGCTCTCGCTCTACTTCGCCGCCGGCTTTGCCGCCGAGTTGCCCCGGGCGCGCGACCGTCTGCTGGCCGCCGCCGATCGGGCCCTGCATCGCCGCGGGCTGGCGGGCGGGGCCTTCGATGATGTGGACCGCGTCGTGTCGCCCTCGATCGAGGTGGTCACCGCGCATGCCGACACGTCGATCAGCGAAGCCGCGCGGCGCATGCAGGCGCGCAACGTGGGTTCGATCGTCGTGGTCGACGCCACGGGCCGGCCGCGCGGCATCGTGACCGACGCCGACCTGCGCGGCCGCGTGCTGGCCGCGGGGGTCGACCCGAAGTCGCCGCTGGCCCTGGTGATGAGCGCGCCCGTCATCACGGTGACCGACGAGATCACCGCCGGCGAGCTGGTCATGCAGATGATGCGCCGCCGTGTGCATCACTTCTGCGTCACCGCCGATGGCACCGACGCCTCCCCGGTGACGGGCGTGATCAGCGAGCGCGACGTGCTGACCACGCAGGGCGCGCAGCCCACGGCGTTGCTCGACCAGATCGCGCTGGCGCTCGACGGTGAGCGGCTGGGTGTGCTGGCGGCGCGGGCCGAGGCGCTGCTGGGGCGGTTTCTCGATCAAGAGCGCCCGATGGGCTTCATCGCCGGGGTGATGACCGCGCTCGACGACGCGCTGGTGCGCCAGGCGGTCACGCTGAGCCTCGCCGCGGTCGAGGCGCGGGGCCTGGGACCGCCGCCGGCGCCGTTCTGTTGGGTGGCGCTGGGCAGTGAAGGCCGCGAGGAGCGCTTGCTGCGCACCGACCGCGACAACGCGCTGATCTACGCCGATCCGCCGGCGGGGCGCGAAGAGGCGGTGCATCAATGGTTCGCCGCCTTCGGGCTGACCGCGACGCGCCTGCTGGCCGAGGCGGGCACGCCGCCGCGCGCGGGCGGCGTCACCGCGGGCCATCCACGTTGGGTGCAGCCGCTGACCGCGTGGCGCGGCCGGTTGTTGAACTGGGTCGAAGCGGCAGACGTGGCCGCGCTGCGCCCGCGCGACCTCTTCTTCGATCTGCGCGCGGTGGCCGGCGACCCGGCCCTGGCCGAAGCGGTGCTGAGCCACCTCGTGCAGGCGCTGGATGCGCACCCGGATTTTCTGCCGCGCCTGGCGCGCGCCGCGCTGGA
>JAGQJJ010000602.1 GCA_020430675.1 Myxococcales bacterium | reverse complement strand
CGTGAAGAGCCGGATGTGCGGTCCACAAGTCCGGTTCTGTGAGAGGCGCCTCGGGGCGACCCGAGGCGCCTACTCGACAACGCCGCCAGCGGCGTCGCGGACAAGCGCGACGGGATCAACGGTGCCGCGCACCGCTGTCAGCAACCCTCATCGCCCGAGGTCAGACGCACGGTGCCGGCGGCGCGGTCGTAGCGTGCGGTCAGCCAGGTGGTGCGGGTGCGGGTGATGCCTTTGGCCGGAGCGCCCTCGCCGACCGAGAGGGACCAGCGCACCTGCACCGCGTCGCCGTCGGCGCGCAGCGGACACAGGCGGTCGACGACAGCGTCGTGGAAGAGGAACTTGAGGCGCTGCAAGACATCGGCGTAGGACATGGCTTCGTCGGTGCCCAGCTTCGCGGCGGCAAAGAGGCGCGCGAGGCCGGGTTCGTCCTGGGCGATGGCCTTGCCTTTGCGCAAGGCATCGATGAGACCCGGCGTGGGCACGGCGATGCCATCGGGCGCGGCAAAGCCGGTGAGCACCGTGCGGCGGTCGCCGGTGGCGCGAAAGGCGAACAGATCGCCGGTGCGCAGGGCGGCGAGCGCGGTGCGGTCGTAGTGGTCGCCGGGCTCGCGGGGGTAGATGGCCAGCTCGCCCTTGATGGCACCGCGCGCGGCTTCGGCGGCCGTGGCAAAATGGGCACGCGCAGCGATGAAGCCATCGGGCGCGCCGTCTGATGGCTCTTTCATGGGATCCTTCTCACAAGCATGGCTCAGCGCCGGTGGCAGACCAAGGCCGGCGAGCACGAGGACAAACGCGAGCCCGAGAACTGCGGGAGCGAAGCTGCGGCGCGTCAACTGGAAGCCCCCGTGCCTTGCGTCGGGCCGCTGGTGTCTTGCGCCGTCGGCGCGGCGCCCGCGTTGTTCACGTTGGCGTCGAACCAGCTCTTCCACCCGCCCACCGGCAGCAGCCGGCCCGGCACCGCGCCTTCGACGCCGGCTTCTTCGTAGTAGACGGTGTAGACCTCGGCGAAGAACTCGGCCGGGGAGTAGGTGGCATACGGGCGAACCTGATTGTATTGCACCTGCTCGTTGAAGCAGTGGAACTTCTCGTAATACGGGTTGATGGTGAAGAAGAGGCCATTGGTGCCATGGTACTCGCCCGAATGCCTCCAATAATCCTCGCCGCGCAGCGCCATCGGCTTGGCCGCTTCGATGACGGGCACCTGCTTGGACCAGTACCGGATGATGGCATGCTCGGGCGCCAGGCCGTCGTCGAGGCCGGCGGTGCTCGGCGAGGTGCGCAACGCGGAGATGACCGCGCGGATCTCATCCTGCTCGGCGGGGGTGATGACCGTGCCATCATTGGTGGCCCACGGCGTGCCCATCTGATCGGCCCACTCGTCGAAGGACTCGGTCGAGTCCCACCGGCCATGCCCCCAGGTAAAGTCATCGGTGTCGATCACGTCGCCATCGATGGCATGGGCGATCTCATGGCGAACCACCGCTTCGAGCCAGGGTACTTCGCGGGGGGCGTTGTTGGTGACGGTGAGCGCGGTGCCCGCCGCGTGGGCCGCGGTGAGCGCGGGGTCGATGGTGAAGTCGGTGCGGGCGTCGTTGACCGCGGTGATGGCGACCTGCTCGGCGGCGGTGTCTTCGTCGATGGTCAACCCGGTGCCGGGGCCGATCACGCTGGTCGCTTCGAGCTTGATGGTCGTCGCACCCGACGCGGCGTCTTCGGTGAGCGCGAGTCCCTGGACGCCGTACGTCTCGTCGCCCGCGCCCACCGCGCGCTCGCCGAGGCCGAAGGTGCCGCCGCCCATATAGGCGCCCGATTTGTTGTCGAGGTGCAGGAGTCGGTCCCAGGTGCCTTGCACATGCTCCGGCGGCAACAACAGCATCTGTGCGTTCATGCGCCGGAAGGTCTCAACCGGGATGCGCGCCGCGCCGGACTCGCGGTCCACCTCGATGTGCCAGCGCTCGCTGAAGGCCGCTTCCACGGTGGGGCGATGGTCTGACGTGGCGATGATGGTGTCGAGGGTGGGCAGGCGGAGTTGCTGACCGGGGTGAATCCGGTTGGCGTTGTGGCCGATGACCTCGCGGTTGGCGTCGTAGATGCCGCGCCAGACCGCGCCGCGACCATAATGCTGGCGGGCGATCTTCCACAGGCTGTCGCCCGCGACCACGGTGTAGAGCTCACCGGTCCCGGCCGGCGCGTCGGGCGTGTCCGCCGCGACTCCGCTGCCGTCGCCGCTGGGCTCGTTTGCGTGGGCCAGCTCGCTCGCTTGGGCGGCCGCCGGATTGCCGCCGGCGGGTTGACCGGTCGGCGCGCCCATCGACTCGAGCAACTCGGCGCTCTGGTGCTCGGCGGCGGCCGGCGCGGCGACTGCCGGGGCCTGGGCCACCGACTCGTCGGGCGTCGCCCCCGTAGCGACCGCCTGCGCTGCCTGGTCTCTCATGGGCGTCGCCTCCCGGTGCCCGCTGTCGCTCCAATGGGAAGTCGAGCGTACAAAACGGCGCCCGCGCAGACAAGTCAAGGCAGCGGATTCACGTCGATGCTGATGGTGGCTCGGCCGGTCTGGCCGTTATAGCCTTCGACAAACAGGAAATAGGTGCCGGGGTCGAGCTGCAGGTGCAGGCGCGACCACAGGCCGTCAGGCAGCGGCGGATCGTCGAAGTGGTCGTCGTTGCAGTCGATCTCGGCGTCGGCACCGTCGCAGGGGGCGCGCAGGTAGAGCAGGGTGTCATAGTCGGCGGCGGCGATCTCGAAGATGACATCGACGGGCTCGGCGAAGGTGATGGCGATGATCTGCTCGGGGCCGGCGCTGGCGCCGCAGCCGCCGACGTAGTTGTCGGCGCGGCCGTTGATGTTGACGTCGATCAGACCGCCGGCGCTGTCGGCGAAGATGAGGTCGTCATCGAGCTCGCAGCCCACCGGGTCGAGGCAGCTCGCGGCGGCGTCGCGGTCGCAGCGTCCGCCGTTCTGGGCGGCGTCGAGGCAATCGGCGGCGTGCTCGGTATAGGTCGGCGGCGTGCGCGGGCTGGCGTCGCGGCCGGTGCAGACCGCGGCGCAGACATCGGGGTCGGCGAACAGGCCGCAGGCGACGGCCGGGCCGCAGAGGCGCACGCAGTCGGCGAGCGGGTCGGCTTCGAGCGCAAGGCAGTCGGCGAGCGTGCCGCAATCGGCCAGCTCGGCGCAGGCCTGCTGCGCGATGACCTCGGGCGGCGTGGGCGTGCAGTCGCGGCGGCACAGGAAGGCATCGACGTCGCGGTCGCAGGCCGAGACGCGGTCGCACAGGTCGCGGCAGACGGCGTCGGCGGGCGGGGGCACATAACCGACGCAGGCGGCGACGCCCCGGCAGCGCTGGCCGTTGCGCCGAGCATCGAGCGTGCACGCGGCGGCGACGCGGTCGGGCGCGGCGCGGCAGTCGGCGAGGCAGTCGGCGGCGTCGATGCGGCAATCGGTGAGCGCGCCGCAGAAAGCGTCGCAGTCGACGGGCGGCGGAGCCGGGGGCACGCAGCCGAGCAGGTCGCGGCAGGCGGCGTCGGGGCCGGCGGCGTCGAGGCAGTCGGCGGCGGCGGCAAACGCGAGACCGGTGTCATCGCCGAAGCCGGTCAGGCAGCGGCCGAGGCAGGTGGCCAGGTCTTCGAT
>JAGQJJ010000601.1 GCA_020430675.1 Myxococcales bacterium | reverse complement strand
CAGCTCGACCATCTCATTCGTCCTCTTGCCGGCCGCCGTCTTCGGGCTCGACCGTCAGCTTGAGCGGCATCTCATACTGGCGCGCGAGGCCCTCGACCTGCTGCTGCTTCGAGCGGGCGATGTCGTACGGGTAGATGCCCGCGATGCCCTTGCCCTTGGTGTGGATGTGCAGCATCAGCGTCGACGCCTCGGAGTGCGACTTGTGGAAGTAGCGCATCAGCACCATCACCACGAAGTCGCGCGTCGTGTAGTCATCGTTGTGGAAGACCACCCGGTAGAGCGGCGGCCGCTCCAGGCGGCGTCGCGTCTTGAGGTCGCTTTGTTCCTTGTGCCGCGGGTCGCTGCGCGGCGGGTCGGACTTGCTCACCGGGGCTCCTGGTTCATGCGCCTCACCGCGCGATGCTCATCGCTTCGATGCCGCGCGCTCGGTCAATGATACATCGGAGCGATATCGTGTCGCGGCCGCCGGCTTCAAGACCCGTCTTTGGCCAGGGCGCGCCGGTCGCGCAACAGCAGCAGCGCGGGCAGCAGCAGGGCGTCGGTGATCAGCGCGGTGCTCAGGATGAACGAGGTCAGGATGCCGAAGAGGCGGTTCGGCACAAATGACGAGTAGGCAAAGATGCCAAACGCGATGACCACCGTGACGGTGGTGGCCACCATGGCCGGCATGGTGCGGTCGTAGATGCGGGCGACGGCCTGCTCGGGCGAGAGGCCGGCGTGGCGGTGCACGTTGTAGTGGGCGAGGAAGTGCACGGTGTCATCGACGGCGATGCCGAGGCAGATGCTGAAGACGACCACGGTGCCGATGTCGAGCGGGCGGCTGAAGGTGGCCAGCATGGCGGCGCCGAAGAGCAGGGGCACGGCGTTGGGGATCATCGCCAGCAGGCCGAGGCGCACCGAGCGCAGGATGGCCATCAGGATGAGGCTCACCGTGATCAGCGCGATCAGCAGCGATTGCACGAAGGCGTCGACCACGTAGGGGTTCATCTGGAGCAGGAGCAGGCTCTTGCCGGTGAAGGTCAGCTTGAGCCCGAGGCGCGCGGCTTCGGCCTGGATGATCTCAAGCTCGGGCAGCACGGTGCGCGAGTTGTGCGGCCGCCAGACGGTGGTCAGGCGCACCGCGTCTTCGTCGAGCGACATGCGATCGTTGAGGTCCATGCCTTGGGGCAGGCTCATCGTGTAGAGCAGGAACTCCTGCGCCACCGCGTCGCGGCTGTCGGGCAGCACGTAGGCTTTCTGGTCGTCGCCGTGCAGCGCCTTGTTGGTGGCTTTGAGGAAGTCGACCACCGAGACCGCGCTGGTGATGAACGGGCGCGCGCGCAGCCAGTCGGCGAGGCGGTCGACTTCGCGCAGGAACTCGGGCTCCTTGGCGCCGCCGGGTTTGCCGCTGTCGATGACCAGCTCGACGATGAGCGCGCCGCCCACATCGGCCTCGACGCGCTGGGTGGCGATGTGCACCGGAGCGTCTTCGGCGAAGTACTCGAAGTAGTCCGAGTCGACGACCAGCATCGTGGCGGCGGCGACGGCGACCACGCAGAGCGCGGCGTAGCCGAACAGGATCGCCGCTTTCATGCGGTTGATGGTCTCGGCGATGCGGCCGCCGCGGGTGCGGTCCTTGAGCACGCGCGCCTTGCGCTTGAGCGGCAGCAGGGTCAGGGCGCCGCCGGCGACCAGGTAGGTCAGCAGCCACGCGAGCATGGTGCCGAGGCCTGAGAGGATGCCCAGGTGGCGCACCGGGATGACCACCGCGCCCGAGAAGCTGAGGAAGCCGACCGCGGTGGTGACGCTGGTCATGAGCGTCGGCTGCATGTTGCTGCGCAGGGCCACGCGCACCGCTTCGAGACGGTCGGCGCCGTCGGCGTAGGCCTGGTTGAACGTATTGAAGACGTGCACCCCGGTGGCGATGGAGATGGCCACCAGGAACTGCGGCACCGAGGCGGTCAGGTTGTTGATGGGCAGGTCAAACCAGCCGGCGGTGCCCAGGGTGCCGGCGATGGCGAGCACGATGATCAAGAGCGGCAACAGCACGGCGCTGGCGCGGCGCATGGCGATGGCCAGGCAGATGATGATCAGGCCGAAGACGGCGGGCAGCAGGCGGCGCGCGTCGTTGCGGGCGGCGTCGCGGAAGCTGTCGGCGACCATCGGGGTGCCGGTGATGAAGAACTCGTGGTCGCCCTGGCCCTCGAACTCCGCCAGCACCTTCTCGATGCCGTCGATGACCTTGGGGAAGTCGGGCACGCTGTCGAGCGCCGGTTTGAGGCGCACGTAGATCGCCGCGGTGCGGGCCTCGGGGCCGGTGAGGTAGCCGGGGATGAGCGGGTGGGCCAGCGCCACGGCGCGCCGGGCGGCCAGCGTCTCGGCGTCGAGGGGGCCTTCGTCGGGGATGAGCGGCTCGACGATCAGGTCGTCTTCTTCGGCGTGCACCCAGTTGAAGTTGGCCAATGAGTCGACGCGGATGACCTCGGGCACCGTCCAGAGGCGGTTGGTCAGCTCGCGCAGCAGGGTCGCCGTCTCGACGTCGAACAGGCCCGATGGGCTGCGCACCAGCACCAGCGCCGAGTCGTCGTTGCCGAAGCGGCGCTCGAAGGCGTCAAAGCGCTCGATGAGCGGGTCGGTGGGGGCAAACCAGGCGCGGTAGGTGAACTGCGTGCGCAGGCTGCGCAGGCCGGGCACCATGGCGGCGAGCAGGCCCAGGCCGAGCACGATCGAGAGCCACGGGCGCGCGATGATGAAGCCCACAAAACCACGGCCGATGCGCGTGCCGCCCTGCTCCATCTCGCTCCTGCCACCTCGCGTCGCGTCGCCTCTGGATGTATCGCGAGCGGCGGTGGAAAGAAAGGCTCACGGCGGCGCGGGGGGCTCGGTGTCGGGGGCGGCAGCCCCCGGGGCAAGCCCCCTGCTGCGCCAGCCGATGCACCGCCATCGGCTGCGTTGCTCGCCGCTTGGCGTAGCGCTGCTACGCCTTCGGGCTTGCGCCTTGCCGCTCACGGCGCCTCGCCCGGCTCGCGACGGGTACTTTCCCCGGGTTCTGCCAGACCGCGGCGCAGGGCGGGCACCTCTTCGCGCAGCACGCGGTCGAGCGCGCGCTGCTCGCGGCGGCGCAGGCGGGGCAGGCGCAAGGCGCCCACGGCGGCCAGGGCGCGGGCGGTGCGATCGCGCACCTCGGCAAAGCGCGCGCGCAGGTCGTCGGCGTGCTCGCGCAGCAAAAGCTCGCGGCCGTAAAGGCGCTCGAAGAGCAGCGGCAGGCGCGCGGGCAGCGCGCTGACGGCGGTGGCGAGCAGGCGGCGGGCGACGAGCACCGCGCCGCTGGTCACGAGCAGGGCGATGACGCCGCCGAGGATGGCCGGGGGCAGCGTCTGGGCGGTCATGGCGATGAAAGCGGCCAACGCGATGGCGACGAGCGCGGCGAGTGCCACCCCGCCGGCCACGCGCCAGCGCGCCGAGCGGGCCTCGGCGACGGCGGCGTCGAGCAGGCGCGCGTGCACTTCGAGGCGGGCGGCGTGCTGGGCGAGGCGGCTGATCAGCGCGTCGGCGCGGCGCTCGGGCGTGGCTTCGACCTCACCGATGAGCTCGGCGCGGGCCCGATCAAACTCGGCGCGGGCCAGGGCCGGCGGTGGGGCCTCGGTGGGCAC
>JAGQJJ010000600.1 GCA_020430675.1 Myxococcales bacterium | reverse complement strand
CAAGTCCCACTCGGCGGCCTCGGTCTGCGCCGCGCGCCCCACGGCCTGTCCGCCCCGATAGCGGGTATAGGCGACCGTCTGTTCGCGGGGATACAGCCGGTGCGTGTCGGCGCGCCACGTCGTCAGCAGGCTGCGCCCGCCGGCCAGGTGCCGGCGCGACTCGACGCGCAGGCCGGTCGCATCGTATCGATGGGTCGTGCGCGCGGTGGCGCTCAAGCCGCTGGCGGTTGCCAGCTCGGTCGGCAGCAGATCGGTGCGCGCCTCTTCCGTCACCCGCCCGCGCTCGTCGTACTGCCACGTCTCGCGGGTCAGCAGCGCGTCGGGCTGCACACGGCCGTCGGCGTCGCGGGTGCGCCCACGCTGGGTCTCGGCCGTCACCAACCCCAGGTGCCAGCGGTTTGTGTCATTGCGCAGCGTTCGCTCGGTCCGCACCTGTGTGTCGGGCGCACCGATCGCGCTCCGAGTGATGCGCGTGGCCTCGCCGAAAGCGTCGAAGGCCGCGCGCTGCTCGACCGTGCCGACGCACCGCTCGCCGACACAGGCCGTGTCGGTCGCTTCGACGGTGCGCACGCGGACCGCCTCCCGGCCCAGCCGGGTGGCCGAGTAGGCGAAGCGGCGCAGATGGGCCTCGGCGCCCACCGCCAGCGCCTCTTCGAGCAGACGGCCGCGCAGCGGATGGCGCACCGCCAGGCCGGGCAGCAGCGGGCGCACGTCAAAGCGCTGCACCATCACCCGCGTGCGGGTCGGGGCGCCAAACGGTGGCGCGTCGGTGAAGGTGGCGCGAAGCTCGGCGAAGCCCACCGGGGTGCGCTCGATGACATCGCGCACATAGGTGCCGTAGCGCAGATCGATCGTCTCGACGGGCGCGTCGGGCCCCGCCGCCCGCTGCACGCGGCGCACGACAAGGCCGGCGGGCATGGGTTCGTCGGCCGAGGTGATGCCCTCGCGGCGAGCGGCGTCGGACGCGGGCGCGATGTAGTCCACGCGCATCCACGCCCCGCCGGGCTCGGTGACGCGCACCAACCGATCGGGCACGGGCCCGCGCTGGCGGAACCACCGCGCCTCCTGACAGGCGGTGACCTGGCCGCCCACCCGGGTCAGGTATCCGGCGCGCACGACATCGACCAGCCCGTCGCGGTCCACATCGACCATGCGGTTCAGATCGGCCTGCCACGGGGGCGCGAAGACGCCCTTGGGATCCGGCTTCGCCGCCGCCAGCGCAAAGGGCGAGGGCAGCGCCGCCGCCCAGGCCGGGGCCGATACAAAGCCCGCGCCCGTATTGAGGAAGACCTCCGGCGGGCCGGGCGTGTAGGCCAGCACCAGATCGACCCGTCCGTCGCCATCCAGATCGGTCAGCGCGGCGCCCGCCATCGGCACCGCGTTCGAGCCCGGGTCCGAGAGCCCGATCCCCTGGCACCGGTCGCTGCGGTTGAGCAGGCGGTCGAGCGCGCCATCGGGCGGCAGGGCGCGGGCGCGCCAGCCATGGCCCAGGTTGAGGTGCACATCCTGGCCGTCACGGCACCAGCGCTTCTGCAGGCGGTCCGTCGGCGGGCGGGCGGCCACCAGATCGGGCAGCCCATCGGCGTTCACGTCGGCAAACAGGGCGGTGAAGTCGACGTGTTGGGGATACAGCCGCTTGTCGATGCAGTCGCCGAAGCACTCGTTCACCTTGCCATCGGCCAGAATCTTGACCAGCGACGCGCTGAAGCCGCGGGCGCCCTCGGCGCAGAGCGGATCGGCCGCGAACTGGCCGTCATCGCCGAGATAGACCCGCGGCAGGAACTTGTAGAGCCGCATCGGGGCCAGATGAAGCGCCTTGAGCAGCACCAGATCGGCCTGCCCGTCGGCGTCGACGTCGACGATCGGCGCGCTGAAATCGCTCTCGACCGTCGCCGAATAGCCTTCGGCCGGGTTGTTCGACTTGCGGACCCGCACCCGATGGCCCACCCGCGCCGGCCAGCCGGTCAGGCCGGTGCTGCGCGCGTTGCCCTGTGGCTGCGTCGGGTTGCGGTAGACCGTCAGGCTCATCGTGCCCTGCTCGCCGGCGATGAGGCCCAGGCAACCCGAAACGCCCGGCTCGGGCAGCTTCGGGCCCAGGTGGCGGCACCAATCGGGCGGGTTCTCCTCGCCGAGACAGGGCCCGATCTCGCACATCGTATTGCTCGCGTAGCAGGCCATCGCGATCGCCGCGCAGCTCAGGGGCGGCACGTTGCCCGGATCGGGGAACGGATCGATCGGGCCTCCGCCGCCGCCGGTGATGGGGCCTCCGCCGCCGCCGATGATCGGGCCTCCGCCGCCACCGATGATCGGGCCGCCGCCGCCGCCGATGATCGGGCCGCCGCCGCCGCCGATGATCGGGCCTCCGCCACCGAGGATCGGATCGCCCGCCAGCAGGCCGTTGAGCGGTGGCCGCAGCAGGATGTGATCGCCGGGCTGCCACGGCCCGGCCGGCGCGCCGCCGCCCAGGCCATCGCCCATGGGCGACGGGTCCACCTGCCCGCATTCGTTCCAGAAGCCGCCGTCACAGCAGACATCGGCGAAGTCTTCACCATCCGGCGGCCATCCGCCTGCGCCCGGCGAGCCCTGCGCGTAGGCGACCGGGAACGTGAAGCCATCGGCGTCGCCATCGCCATCGAGGTCGGCAAACGCGCTGACCAGCGCGCCCGGCGGCAGCCAGGTGACCAGCTCGTCGGCGCCCTGCCACCCGCCGCCCGCCAACGGCGCCCGCGTCGCCGACAGATCGGGCAGGACCTCGCTCGCCGTCGTCTGGATGCCGGCCGGGTGGTAGAGCACGTCCAGATCGCCATCACCGTCGAGGTCGATGAACTTGTGCCCCGAGGCCAGCTCGGGCGGCGAGATCGCCGTCGCCACGGTGGGAAAGCCGGCCGGCTTGTGCAGATAGGTGCGCTTGACGTAGAGCCGCTCCAGCGGATTGGCCGCCGAAGTGCAGATCCTGCCCAGCGGGCGTCCGGGCTCAAATGCCACCTCCGGCTCCGAATAGCCGAACGCCCACCGGCGAGCGGTCTCGCCCGGCGCCCGCCGCGTCACCGCGACCAGCCGGCGCCAGCCCGAGCCGGCGCGCGCCTTCTGGGTCAGCTCATAGCGCCAGTACTCGCCACCCGGCCCCGAAACGCGGATCGCGCTGACCTCATCCTGCAACCGCGTTCGCCCGTCGAGCAGATCATCCCATGGCGGCCGGTCGCGCACGTCGATCTGCGCGGTGAAGATGGGCGCGAGGCCCGCCGAGCGGTTGCCGCCCCAGCGAATGCCGGCCAGGACCGGCAGCCGCGTTGCCGTCTCGTCATCCGGCGCCACCTCGCCCGACGGCCCATGCCAGGTGTAGGCGATGTCATTGCCATCGGCGTCGACCTCCGAGACGAGCAGCCAGGCGTGGGTGCCGAGCGCGTTGCGCACCCGGGCCCGCCGACCGTCGGGGGCGCGACCGTAGGACCGCCTGCTGCCATCGGGGCGGTGCTCGATCCAGGCGTCGTCGGCGGCGCGGTACTCATAGCGCACCGGGCTCAGCTCGCGGACGGGGGCAAACATCGCACCCGACGCGGTCTCGGGCCCGTCGGGCGCGCGGGCCAGGACGCCATCGGGGCTCGCAAAACGGGCGTGCGCGTCGTCGTAGACCAAGCG
>JAGQJJ010000599.1 GCA_020430675.1 Myxococcales bacterium | reverse complement strand
CCGCTGCCCACCAATCGCGTGATGTTGCAGTTCAGCATCCGGCCCAGCGGCCGCACCAGCGGCGTGAAGCTCGGCGCGCAGGTGCGCGGCACGGTCTTCGAAAAGTGCCTCACCGGTTCGGTCAAGCGGTGGCGTTTCCCGGCGTTCACCGGCGAACCGATTCCGGTCGAGTATCCGCTGATTCTTCAGGGCGGTCGCTGACCGCGTGCGTCTGCACCACCTCGCGCTACGCACCGCCGCGCCCGAGCCGCTGGCGGCGTTCTATGCCGACGTCTTCGGGCTCTCGCGCGTTCGTGAGCAGGCCGGCTACTCGATCTGGCTCGGGCTTGATGACGCGGTGTTGATGATCGAGCGCGCCGCGCCCGACGAGCCACTGGTGCCCGCCGGCAGCCTCGAGTTCTGCGCCTTTGCCGTCGATGAAGCCGGCCGCGCCGCAGTGGAAGCCCGGCTCGCCGACCACGGCTGCGCCGTCGAAGCCCGCACCGCTTATACGCTCTACTTCCGTGACCCTGACGGCCGGCGCGTTGGGGTGTCGACCTATCCGCTGCCCGCGGGCCGGTGATTCCGGTTGGCGTTGGCGAAGCACCCGAAGTACCATCGCGCCCCATGGATGACGACGCCCTGGTCGAAATGATCGCCCGGCAGGTCCGGGCGCGGCTGATGGCCGGCGGGCAGGGCCCGGGCCACACCCGCGCCGTCTCGGGCCACGCGCCGCGCGCCAGCCTGCAGACGCACAGCGCCGAAGAACTGCGGCTCATCCCCTGCACCGAAGAACCCGCCGATTGCAGCGGCTGCGGCATGTGCGCGGTGCGCCGCCCCGAAGACGTGCGCGCCCTCGTCGACACCGGCGCCGCGCGCATCGGCGCCGGGGGCGGCACCGGGCGCGTCGAAGGTGGCCTCGCCGGGGTCATCGACCACACGCTGCTCAAGCCCGAGGCCACCCGCGACGAGCTGTTTGCGCTCGCCGAAGAGGCCCGCCGCCACCACTTCGCGACGGTCTGCGTCAACTCGGCCAATGTGCGGCTGATGGCGCAGTTCCTCGAAGGCAGCGGCGTACCGGTCTGCGCGGTGGTCGGCTTCCCGCTCGGCGCGATGACGCCCCACGCCAAGGCCTTCGAGACGCGCGAGGCCGTGCGCTGCGGCGCGCGCGAGGTCGACATGGTGCTCAATATCGGCGCGCTCAAGAGCCGCGACTACGCGCTTGTGCTGCGCGACATCCGCGGCGTGGTCGAAGCGGCGCGCCCGGTGGGCGTCAAGGTCATCCTCGAGACCTCGAAGCTCAACGAGGACGAGAAGGTCATCGCGTGCTCGCTCTCGAAGGCGGCTGGCGCGGCTTTTGTGAAGACCAGCACCGGCTTTGGCGGCGGCGGCGCGACGGCGGAAGACATCGCGCTCATGCGGCGCATCGTCGGCGACGAGATGGGCGTCAAGGCGTCGGGCGGCGTGCGCAGCCGCGAAGACGTCGAGCGCATGATCGCCGCCGGGGCGACCCGCATCGGCGCGTCGGCCTCGGTGGCCATCGTCACCGGCGGCAAAGGCGAAGGCTACTGATCGGCTGCTGTCAGCGCCGCTCGACCGCTCATGATTCCGCGCATCGTCGTGGCGTGAACCGGTCCGCCGGGCCCATCGGGCTCGCTGGACCCTTTGGCTCGTTTTGAGGAGAGAACGATGGCCAAGAACCTGCGCATCGCCCGCCCGCACAACGTCGACCAGGCCACGGCGAATGAAAAGCTGCGCAATCTGGCCGGCCAGGTGGCCAGCCGCTACGGCCTGCAGATCGACTTCCGCGGCGACGTGGCGCACGTCAAGGGCCGCGGCGTGAGCGGCACCGCGGCCGCCGGGCCGAAGGAGGTGGTGCTCGACCTGTCGCTCGGCCTGCCCGCGAGCCTGGTGGCGGCCAAGATCGAGCAGGGCATCCTCAAGTCGATCAACGAGCACTTCAGCTAAGCCGCGCGGCCACTCGATGCACGCGCTGCCGCGATCGATCGAAGGGGTGGTGCACGTCGAGCTGCTGCGCGGCGCCAAGGCCGCCGACGCGCCGCCCACGCTGCTGGTCGAAGTGCCCCATGGCGCCGACGAGCGGGCGCATTACGACGCGCTGCGCACGCGGCTCGTGGGCACGCTGCCCGATGACCTGCACGTCTTCTTCCACCTGAACACCGACGTCGGCGCCTGGGCCTATGGCCGCGCCGTCGCCGAGGCGGTGGTCGCCGCTGAGCCCACGCGGGCCGCGCTGGTGCTGCGCTGCCTGATTCCGCGCACATTCATCGACTGCAACCGCCCGGCGGATTTCACCGGTGACACCGACCTCGACAAGGGCGGCGTGACCGCGGGCATCCCGGCCTATGTGCGCGACCCGGCCGACCGGGCACTGCTGCTCGACCTGCATCGCCGCTATGTGCGCGTGGTCGAGCAGGCCTTTGCTGCGGTCTGCGGCCAAGGCGGCCTCGCGCTGCTGCCGCATACCTACGGTCCGACGACGCTGGGCATCGCGCGCGTCGATGAGGACATCGTCGACCTGCTCCGCTGGGCCCACGAGCCCGAACGGGTCGACACCTGGCCGATGCGGGCCGAGATCGACCTGCTGACGCGCGACGCCGAGGGCAAGGACTGGAGCCCGCGCGGCCTCGAAGCCCTGCTGATGCAACGCTTTCGCGCGGCCGGCTTCGACCCGCGGGCCAATGACACCTACAACCTGCATCCGGCGACGCTGGGCCACACCTGGTCGGTGCGCTATCCGAAGCAGGTGCTCTGCCTCGAAGTCCGCCGCGATCTGCTGGTGCCGAAGTGGCGGCCCTTCGAGCCGATGCGAGCCGACGCCGCGCGGGTGGCGCGGGTGGTTGAGGTGCTCGCGCCGGCGTTGCTCAGAAGGTGATGGTCGCCGGCACCGTCAGGTGCGCGCACTCCAGTGCGTAGTCGGCGGCGACGTCCTTCGACATGGCCTGCAGCGTGCGGCGGCGCACCTTGCGATGGCGGCGCACCGCGTTGGCCTCCAGGCGCTTGGCCAGATCGGACTCCGAGATGTGCCGCTTCGCCTTGCACAGCTCGCCCGCCCAGCGGGTCATGTCGGCGTAGGCCGCCTCTTTCGGCGGCAGATCGGCCGGATCGGGATCCATCTTGCGCAGATAGCGGGCCAGCGCGCGGTCGGTCTTGAAGTCGGGCACGCCGTCGACCTGGGTCAGCACCTCGCAACTCGGCTTCGGCTGGGTCCGGCCCATGCGCCGCGCAAAGCCGGCCGCCAGATCGCCTTTGAGCACGACCCACGTCTCTTCAAGCGTCAGCGGCATGCCATTGCGCGCCGCCGCGTCGATGCGCATCAGGTCGCCGTTGGATGGCTTGCCGTTGCGATCGCGATCCCAGATCGTGCCCTCGATGGTGACGCCCTGCCCTTGCAGCCCCACGCGCACATCGGCCCAGCGCGCCTGCCGGATCGCCTTCGGACAAGCGAGCGCGGGCCCGGCGACAAAAACCGACAGCAAGATGAGACGAAGCATGATGACCTCCCGGGCTGCCGACCTGGGATCGCAATCTTCATGCCGCTTCGATGGCATGCTGGGATGCCAAATCCCGGGGGATTTTCAGCGGTTGGCTGCGTGCGAGTGAGACCTGTGGGTCTCGATCATGGGGCCGGCTGGCCCCACCGTCAGGTCGACGGCGCGTCGTCG
>JAGQJJ010000598.1 GCA_020430675.1 Myxococcales bacterium | reverse complement strand
ACACCGACCGCGATGGCATCGGCGACGCCTGCGAGCCCGCCGCCGACAGCGACGGCTACGGCGTGCCCGACGATGAGGATCGCTGCCCGCTCGACCCCGACCCGAGCAACGCCGACACCGATGGCGACCGCGTGGGCGACGTCTGTGACAACTGCACCGAGACGGTCAACAACACCCAGGCCGACGTCGATCAGGACCATGTGGGCGACGCCTGCGACCGCGACTGCTCGGCCAACGGCAACGCCGACTGCGACACCCCGCACGTCTGCGATATTGGCGTCACCGACTTCTGCGTGGAGTGCGTCGACGTCGTGCAGTGCGCGCCGGTCGGCCAGTTCTGCGACTCGAACGTGTGCACCGCCGTCGCGGTGAACGCGGTCGACTTCTGCCGGCTGCAGTTCCCCAACGGCATCAACGCGGCGGCCGGCACGCAGCACACCATCTATGGCCGCGTCAACGAAGCTGGCTTGACCACCTTGACGACCGGCACCGACCCCGACGACCGCATCCGTGCCGAGTTCGGCTTCGGGCCGAAGAGCAGCAACCCCGACGGCAACGTCGCCTGGACGTGGTTCGCAGCCCAACCGAACCTGGCCTACGACGGCAGCCCACAGGGCCAGAACGAGCCGGCCAACGACGAGTACCAGTACCTCTTCACCCTGCCCAACGCGCCCGGCAACTACGATTACGCCTACCGCTTCAGCGTCGACGCCGGCCAGACCTACACCTACTGCGATCGCAACCAGGGCAGCGCCAACGGCTACGACTCAAGCCAGGCCGGCAACCTGACGATCCAGTAAGGGCTCGGCACGGCGGCACCCCATCGACCGAAGGCTGCGGTCTTCGATCGTAGGGCCCGTGCGCCCAAAGGCCGCGACGCAGTCAGACCCGAAGGTCCGGCGAGTGGATTCGCGCCGGGCTCCAAGGTCCGCCCCTACGATCTGTCAGCAGCCGACGCACCATGAAGATGGACGGCGCACCAACACCTCTGAATCATTGCGATACGCAGGAACTGTGACTCGCCGACGACCGCCGAACGTGTCAGCAGTGGCCGAACAGCCAGTGGCGGTGCGCCCGGGGCGAGCTCAGCGGGGTGCGTCTGACCGGCCGGCTGCGAAGCGATCGGTGGCCTCGCTCGCCGCGACGACGCGATAGCGGCCAAGACCCAGCGTGGGCGAGAGCCGGACTGAGAAGACAAACCGTCCATCGGGGTCGCTCGTGACCGCGGGTCCGGCGGCCACCGCCTGCCCGGGGCCGACGGGCAGCAGGTGAAGCTGCACGCGCACGCCGGGCACGGCAGCGCCCCCTTCAACCGTCTGGACGCGGCCCGACAAAGCCACCGGCGAAGTCTCGCCGCGAAAGCTCTCGTACTCCGCGTTCGGCTGATCGAGCGTGACGCGCACCAACGCAACGGGCTCGACGTCGACCTGGGCAGTCTCGCCGACTTCGGCAGGCGCTTCCAGCGAGGGCAGCGGGACTTCGGCCGCCGCCACGCCGGATGCAAACGGTGCTTCCCCGCCCGAGGTGGGACCGGGCGACGGGTCGCCTTCCGTCGGCGCCTCGCCGCCGAGACGCGGCGGCGCGCCCACGATCTCGGGCGAAGTCCCCTCGCCTTGCGACCCGGGCGCCGGCCCGGTGCCCGGCGGCACGCCCTGGGTCAGCATGCTGCTGTATTGCGCGAGGAACGCCGGCGGCTTGGCAAAAGGATCAGGCGGCGGGGTGTGCAACCGGCGTTTCTCGCCGCCTTCGATCGACAGCTCGGGCGCTTCGCCCCCCAAGTCGATGCGCCGCCAGCGGCCATCGGGCGCCAGCACCTCAACAAACGCATGTGCTTCGTTGTGCAGCACCCGCGTCGGCACGCCTGCGGCGCGCGCGGTCACCATGAACGCAAACGCGCGATGCCGGCAAACGCCGACCTGCCCGAGCGCCAGATCGAGATAGATGTCGCCACTGCCCGAGGGCGGCGGGCCGGCGCGAAACGCGCGGAACCAGGCGACGAGCACGTCGAGACCACGGTCGAAGGGCTGGTCGGGATCGAGCCCGATGCGGGCAAAGACCTGGCGCGCCGCCGCCTGCGCCCGCGGTGGCAGCTGCGCGGCCGGATGGTCGCGCCCATGGGAGAGCGGCACGGTGCCGGGCACCGGCGCCGAAAAGTAGGCCGAGTCGGCGTCGACGAGGAACTTGAGCCGGACGTCACCGGTCGCCGCTGACCGCACATAGAAGTTGTCGGCCGCGTCGCGCACGAAGGTCACCGGCACCGCGGGCTCGATCTCGACCGCCAGGATCCGCATATCGGGCGCCACCGAAGGCACCGGCTCATCGCGCCCCCGAAACTCGACCCGCAGATCCCCCCAGAACAGCTCGCGCCCCGGCGTCACCGTGCGCGGCACGAGGGGCACCACAACCCGCCGGCTGGGGGCCACCGTCATGCGGTAATCGGCCTCGACCTGATCGAAGGCGACGTTGCGACGAAGCGGAGCTACTGTCGGGTTGAAGACGGCCTGGTACTTGAGCGCGCCGTCCGCCCCGGTGCGGCGATCGGGCACCGCTTCGTCGGGGCGAAAGATGCCCGGCGCCGCCGCGGGGGGCGGCTCGGGGTCGGTCAATCGCGGCGAATCCGCAGCGGGGCCGTCGGGTTTGGCGAGTCGCTGCCCATCGCGCGTCACCGCGTCGGGCAGCGGCTCGCCCGGCTCGATGGCCGCTTCGATGGTGGCCGCCGCGTCCAGACGGGCGAGCAACGCGGGCGGCACGTACTCGTGCTTGACGCGCTGTGCCCACGCCCCGCTGGCGACCGACACACCGACGCCGACCACCGCCCAGGGCAGCGCGCGGGCCATCGCAGCAACGAGGGGCGGTCGGGTCACTCTTCGAACAGGCCCTCGACCCGGATCATGACCTCGTCATCCACATCAAGCGGGTGCACGGTCGCCTCCAACTCGATGCCCGCCGGCGCCTGCCCGGTCTCGGTGGCAAAGCGGCTCACGTCGATGAGCCCCGCGTCGAAGTCGGTGCGCCCCAACGCCGTGGTCAACCGGACCTCATTGGACGCCGCGTCGAGCAGCCCGAAGCCGAGCGCCGACACCGCGGCGGCCAGCTCATCGAACTTCAGCACATAGAAGACGCCGTCGTCGACGAAGCTGATCTCCACATCGGCGGGCGAGCCGTCGTTCTTCGGCGTCACGACCGCCCAGGCGTCGTCGACGAGCAGGTGCACCTCGTCGCCATCGATGGTGCCGGTCAGCTCAACGGTCGTCGCCATCGACACCGCCAGCAGGCCGTCATCGTCTGCAAAGCAGGAGTACAGCGCGCGGCAGTCCCCGCTCGTGACCGCGTCGCCGCAGACGCCGGCCGCCCGCTCCAGCGCCGCCGTCGGCCCTTCGAGCAGGTGCGTGGCCAGGTCATCGCACTCGTCGCAGTCCCCGTGAATCGAATAGGCCTCCGGGCAGCCGACTTCGAGGCCCATGCAGACCGCCTCGCAGTCGACTTCGGCCTGGCCGCCCATGCCGCCCTGCCCACCCATGCCACCCGCGCCACCCATGCCGCCTTGCCCGCCCATGCCGCCCTGGCCACCCATGCCGCCCTGACCGCCTTGGCCGCCCTGGCCACCCATACCGCCCTGACCCCCTTCGCCGCCCATGCCGCCTTGGCCACCCTGGCCGCCCATG
>JAGQJJ010000005.1 GCA_020430675.1 Myxococcales bacterium | reverse complement strand
GCGCATCTGCTGCGCGCCGCGAAGCCGCCCCCGCCAGCGCTTGTCGCCACCTTGTTGCGTTGTTGGCCTGCGCCCCCGGCAGACGTCCACCAACGCGAGGCCTCGCGCTCACGGGGCGTCGCGTCAAGGCGGGGTGGAGCAAGAGACGCGGGGGCCCATGCGCCTCGCGGCCGGTCAACGGCTTTGACGACGGGCTTCGATGATGGCGCGGCGCTCCAAACGCGATCCGCGTCGGGTATGCGCGTCGGCCTCTCGGCGGCGGGCCTCGGGCGTGTCGGGCACAATCGCCGGGACCGCCGTCGGACTGCCATCGTCGTCGAGCGCGACGTAGGTCACGTAGGCCGTCGCCGCGTGCTCGCGTACGCCCGAGAGCGGATGCTCGCGCTCAACGCGCACGCCGACCTCCATCGACGTACGGTGCACAAAGTTCACCGAGGCCTTGAGGACCACCACATCGCCAAGCCGCACGGGTACGGCGAAGTGCATGTCATCGATCGCCGCGGTGACCACCTTGCGCCGAGAATGGCGCTGGGCTGCGATCGCGCCGGCGATGTCGATCCACTGGAGGATGCGGCCGCCGAAGACCGTGCCGTGGTAGTTGGTGTCAGGCGGCAGCACCATCTCGGTCATCTCGACCTGCGATGCCGCGCAGGGGCGAGCCGGCCGCGCGGTGGCCTCGGCGTCAGACATTGCGGCGCGCCTTGTGCCGCATCACCGGAGGACGAAAAAATACAGCGCCGCGACCGCCGCGAGCACGACCACCGCGCCGAGCACCCACGTCATGGTGTTGCCCGAGGCGGGCGGCGGCGCGGGGCTGGTGGGACGGGCCCGCTCGATGATCACCGGCCCGATCGGCGATGGGTCGCTGCGTGCCTCAACCGGGGCCGGCTGGGGCGCTGCCGATCGAATTCGGGGCGCCTCCACCCCGATTGGGGCCGACAGGTCGATGTCCTCCCCCTCGGCGACGGGCGCCGCCGGGCTTGAGACCGCCTCGGGTTCAGCGGGCGCGGCCGCGAGCACGGGCGCACTCAAGGGGTGCGCGCCCGCAGGCGCCTCGAAGGGCTGCGCCTCCGCCGGCAACGGCGCGGCAGGGTTGGAGGCTGGCGGCGAAAAGCCATCGTCGAAGGCGTCGAGCGACTGAATGCTCGCGCGCCCGGCGGCAGGGGCGGCGCCAAGCGGCGGGGCAGACAGCGGCGTCTCGACCGCAGACGTCGAGGGGCCACGCTTCGTGCCGACCGTTGGCACGAACAGCGGCATGCCGAGCACGGTGCTGCGGGATGATGAGCGATCTCGTCGATCCGAGGCCTTGGTGGTGGCCGAGTGGCCGCCCTGCAGCGGCGAGATCTGCGAGCTGACGCGCGGTCGCGGCAGCCCGGCGAGAAGGTTGTCTGCCTCCGCGGACGCGGCCTTGCCGTCGTGCGACATGCGCGCGAGCAGGGCCTTGACCTCGCCGTCGCCGAAGTGGCTGGTCTTCGGGCCGGGCGACTTTGCCGGCGGCGAGGCCGCGACAAGTCCGTGCCCGCAATGAACGCAGTGCTTCGACGCCTCCGGCGACTCATTGCCGCACGCCGGACAGACAATCATGTCGGCTTACCTCCACCGCGGCGCCGAACGCGGACGCTCGGGTCCGGCACCACCGGTCGAGTCTCACACGAGACCGAACGACGGTCAATTCTGACAGGCGACTGACACTGGGCCGATCTCGGGGCCCCGCGTGGCCGCCGCGCGCGATGGCCGACGCGAAATGCACCGACCCGGTTTCCCAATTCCGGCGTCGTCATTAATATGCGGGGCCAAGCTCACCCGGCCGACCGGCACCTGCGACTTTGGAGATCCGACGATGGCCCTGCAGATCCAAGACTCATTGACCGGCGAAAAACGCCCCTTCGACCCGCTCGAACCGGGCAAGGTTCGCATGTATGTCTGCGGGGTGACGCCCTATGACCACTCGCATATCGGCCACGCGCGCTGCTATGTGGCCTTTGACGTCGTCTACCGATACCTCGTGTACCTCGGCTACGCCGTGACGTACGTGCGCAACTTCACCGACATCGACGACAAGATCATCAACCGGGCCAATGAGCGCGGCGTGGATCCGCTCGCCTTGGCGGGCGAGTTCATCACTTCATATCACGCCGATATGGACGCTCTTGGTGTGGCGCGGCCCCAGCACGAGCCGCGGGTCAGCACCTCGATCCCCGAGATCATCGCGCTCATCTCGCGGCTTGAGGCCAATGGCCTGGCCTACGCGGTGGATGGAGACGTGTATTTCGCGATCCAGGACTTCCCCCCCTACGGCGCGCTGAGCAAACGTTCGCTCGATCAGATGGAGGCCGGCCGGCGGGTCGAGGTCGACGAGCGCAAGCGGCATCCGATGGACTTTGCGCTGTGGAAGGCGGCCAAACCCGGCGAGCCCAAATGGGACAGCCCGTGGGGTCCGGGTCGGCCCGGTTGGCATATCGAGTGCTCGGCGATGAGCATGACCTCGCTGGGCGAGACCATCGATCTGCATGGCGGCGGCCGCGACCTGATCTTCCCGCACCACGAGAACGAGATCGCGCAGTCCCATGGCGCCACCGGCCACCCACCGGTGCGCTATTGGCTGCACAACGGCTTCGTCACGCTCGACAAGGAGAAGATGTCCAAGTCGCTGGGCAACTTCTTCACCATCAGCGACCTGCTGGAGCGTTACGAACCGCAGGTGCTGCGCGCCTTCTTGATCGGCAGCAGCCATTACCGCAACCCGATCAGCTTCAGCGATGCGCTGCTCGACGAGACCGCCGGGCGCCTGGCGTATTACTACGAGACGCTTCGCAAGACGCGCCTCTTCCTCGCCGATGAGGCCGCGCCCTTTGCTGGTTTCCTGCCGGGTGCGGCGATCATCGAAAACGCTGAAGAGCGCTTCCGCGAGGCGCTCGACGATGACTTCTCGGCGGTGCGCGCCATGGATCCGCTCAACGACGTCTTTCGCACGCTCAATGAGCTGATCGGCGTCCGCAAGAAGCAGCGCGCGGCGGCCTACACCGCGGTCGGCAAGCTGATGGCGATCGTCGAGCGCATGGACGGGGTCTTCAACCTCTTCGGCGAAGAGCCCGAAGCGTATCTCGACCGACATCGCCGCAAGGCGGCAGCGCGTCGCGGCGTTGAGGTCTCGTGGATCGAGCAGCGCATCTCGGCGCGGACCGCCGCCCGCACGGCGCGGGATTGGGCGCAGGCCGACGTGGTTCGCGACGAGCTGCAGGCGGCGGGCGTCGTGCTCATGGATGGCCCGGCGGGCACCGACTGGATGGTCGCTGACGTGCGCGACGAAGACGGCGAGCGTTTCACGTGAAACGCCTTGAACTGGTCACCGAGCACACACCGCAAGGCGATCAGCCGGCGGCGATCGAAGCCTTGGTCGCCGGGCTCGACAGTGGCACACCCCACCAGGTTCTGCTCGGCGTCACCGGCTCGGGCAAGACCTTCACGATGGCCAATATCATCGAGCGGACGCAGCGGCCGACGCTGGTGCTGGCCCATAACAAGACGCTGGCCGCGCAGCTGTACGGTGAGTTCAAGGGGCTCTTTCCCCACAACGCCGTCGAGTATTTCGTCAGTTATTACGACTACTACCAGCCCGAGGCGTACGTGCCCTCGACCGACACGTTCATCGAGAAGGACTCGCGCATCAACGAAGAGATCGACCGCATGCGCCACTCGGCCACGCGATCGCTGCTGGAGCGCCGCGATGTCATCATCGTGTCCAGCGTCTCGTGCATCTATGGCTTGGGCAGCGCCGAGGCCTATTACGGGCAGCTGGTTCAGGTCGAGGTGGGGGAGCGGATCGATCGCGACGAGCTGCTCGCGCGGCTGGTCGACATTCAATACGTGAGAAACGACTACGATTTCCACCGCGGCACGTTCCGCGTGCGCGGCGACGTGGTCGAGGTCTTCCCGGTGCATGAGGACGCGCAGGCCTATCGCATCGAGCTGTTCGGCGACGAGGTCGAGGCCATCACGGCGATCGATCCGCTGCGGGGGCGCAAGCTGGAGGCGCTCGACAAGATCGCGGTCTATCCCGGCAGCCACTATGTCGTGGGGCCGAAGCGCATGCACGAGGCCCTCGATGAGATCCGTGTCGAGCTGCGCGAACGCCTTCAATTTCTGCACGCAGAAGGACGCCTGCTCGAAGCGCAGCGCCTTGAGCAGCGCACGATGTTCGATCTGGAGCAGCTCGAACAGCTCGGGCGCTGCGCAGGGGTCGAGAATTACTCGCGTTATCTCACCGGACGGGCCCCTGGCGAGCCGCCACCGTGTCTGCTCGATTATTTCCCCAAGGACTGGCTGCTCTTTGTCGACGAGAGCCACGCGACGCTGCCCCAGGTGGGCGGCATGTACAAAGGGGACCGCTCGCGCAAGACGACGCTGGTCGAGTACGGCTTTCGGCTGCCCTCAGCACTCGACAACCGGCCCCTGAAATTCGAGGAGTTCGAGGCGATCGCCAATCAGGTGGTCTATGTCTCGGCGACCCCCTCGCGCTATGAGCTGGATCACTCCATGGGCGTGGTGGTCGAGCAGATCATCCGGCCGACCGGGTTGATGGATCCGGTGGTCGAGGTGCGGCCGGCGCTCACTCAGGTGGATGACCTGCTCGGCGAGGTCAAGTCGGTCATCGAGCGCGGGTTTCGCGTGTTGGTCACCACGTTGACCAAGCGCATGGCCGAGGATCTGACCGAGTACTACCGCGACCTGGGCATCGAGGTGCGTTACCTGCACGCCGACATCGACACCATCGAGCGGACGGCCATCCTGCGCGATCTGCGCCTCGGCGTCTTCGATGTGTTGGTGGGCATCAACCTGCTGCGGGAAGGGCTCGACCTGCCGGAAGTGGGCCTCGTCGCGATCCTCGACGCTGATAAAGAGGGCTTCCTGCGCAATCAGACGTCGCTCATTCAGACCATCGGTCGAGCTGCCCGCAACGCCGAGGGACGGGTCATTCTTTACGCCGACCGCCTGACCGACTCGATGCGGATCGCGCTCGATGAGACGAACCGCCGCCGGGCGTTGCAGGCGGCCTACAACGAGGCGCATGGCATCGTGCCTCGCACGGTGGTCAAGCCGATCACCGATCTGGAGCAGGCCGCGCAGGCCTTTGGGGCGGCGACAGAGGCCGAGAAGGGGCCCACCCTGGCGCAGATCGCCGATGCGCACGCGCTGCAAGCCCGCATCGTTGAGGTGCGCGCCGAGATGCTGGCGGCGGCGGGTGCGCTGGAGTTCGAGCGGGCGGCGGATCTGCGCGACGAGCTGCTGGCCCTTGAGAAAATGCAGCTCGCGGTGGGGTGACGCCGATGGCCTTCGATCCCGCCACCGACATCGAACGCATCCCGCCCGAGCCGGGCGTCTACCTCATGCACGACGGCGCTGGCGAGGTCATCTACGTCGGCAAGGCGGCCAACCTGAAGGCGCGGGTGCGGCAGTATTTCGGCGCGACGAGCGACTCGCGCGCCTTCGTGCGGCTGCTCGACCGGGTGCTCGACCGCATCGACGTGATCATCACCTCAAATGAAAAGGAGGCGTTGATCCTGGAGAACGAGCTGATCAAGCGGCACCAGCCGCGGTTCAACGTCGAGCTGAAGGATGACAAGAATTTCCTGCACTTGCGCATCGATGACCGGGTCGATTGGCCCCGCATCGACGTGGTGCGGCGGCCACGGCGCGATGGCGCGAAGTACTTCGGCCCCTATCACTCGGCGAGCCAGATTCGCGCGACGCTGAAGCTGGTGGAGCGCCACTTCCGGCTGCGCAATTGTGATGATCTGACGTTTCGCAATCGGGCGCGGCCGTGCCTGCAATATCAGATCAAGCGGTGTCCCGGGCCCTGCGTGCTGCCGGTCGATCGCGAGGACTACCAGCAGCAGGTGCGCGAGGTTGTGCTCTTCCTGCAGGGGCGCCATGACGAGCTCGCCCGGCAGCTCGAGACCCGTATGCGCGCGGCGGCGGCCGAGATGGCCTACGAGCGTGCGGCCCGCCTGCGCGATCAACTGCATGCGGTGCGTGGCAGCCTCGAAGATCAGCAGATGGTCGATCTGCGCGAGATCGACCGCGATGTGCTCGGGCTCTATCGCGAGGGCGGCCTGTTGCAGGTGGTGGTGCTGCTGGTGCGCCGCGGTCGAATGGTCGGGTCGCGGGCCTTCACCTTCGACCGCCAAGGCGCACCCGACGCCGACGTGCTGAGCACGTTTTGCAACCTGTTCTACAACGCTGGCAATCCCGTGCCCGATGAGGTGCTGGTGCCGATCGAGCCGGACGCCGCTGACGCGCTGCGCGAGCGGCTTGGCGAGCTGCGCGGGCGGCGCGTCACGCTCAAGGTGCCGCGACGGGGCGCGGCGGCGAAGCTCTTGGAGATGGCGGCTCGAAACGCCGAGCACGCCTTCTTTCAGGCACGCCGCGAAGAGGCCGTGCGCGACGGTGGTCTGGTGCGGCTCAAGAAGCTGCTCGGCCTGGCCAATCTGCCCTATCTGATTGAATGTTTTGACATTTCTATTTTTCAGGGCGCCTCACCGGTCGCGTCGAAGGTCGTGTTCGAGGGCGGCGTGCCCAAGCGCGCGGCCTATCGCACGTACAAGATTCGCGAGGTCGAGGGCACCGATGACTTTGCGATGATGCGCGAGGTGTTGATGCGGCGCTTGCGGCGGGGGTTGGCCGAGGGCGACCTGCCGAACCTGCTGGTGGTCGACGGTGGCAAGGGCCAGCTCAACGTGGCGCGCGCGGTTTTTGCGGATCTGGGCATTGAAGGCGTCGATCTGGTCGGTCTCGCCAAGTCGCGGGTGCTCGATGATCCGAGCCCCGATGGCGAGCTCATGCGTTCCCCCGAGCGGGTCTTTCTGCCCGGCGTGAAGGATCCGATCGTCTTGCGGGCGCATACCGATGAGCTGTTCTTGATGACCCACCTGCGCGATGAAGCGCATCGCTTTGCGATCACGTTTCACCGCAAGCAGCGTACGGGCTCGAACTTCAAGCACGCGCTCGATGAGGTGCCGGGGTTGGGCCCGAAGCGACGCAAGGCGTTGGTCGTGGCGTTTGGCAACCTGGGTGGGACGGCAAAAGCGAGCGTCGCCGAGCTGGCGGCCGTCGAGGGCATCGGGCAACGTCTCGCCGAGGCGATTCACGCGGCGCTGCACGGCGCGGCGCGATGACGTTCGGCTTGGCGGCTCGATGGGGTACTATCGACGCCAGCTTCATCGACGGGGCGGACTGGCACGATGAGTGAGTCCGGGGGTGGGGAGCAGAAGCGTCGCGAGGCCGGGACGCCCGGGCCGCAACGCGCCGAGAGTCGGTCGACGCCCGCGGCGCCGCAGGGCGGCATCACCGACACCGGGCGGCAGAAGGCCATCGCGTTGCCGGGGTATCGACCCCAGACCGATGGGATCCGGCATCGGCCGCCTTCCGTGCGCCGTCGGGTGGACTCGCTGCGACCCCCCGAAGTCGCCGCCGCTGAAGCGGCTGCGGCCGAACCGGCGGCCGCTGAGACGGCCGTGTCGGCGACAACCGGTGAACCGCCTGCGCTTGATTCGGTCAGCGCTCCACGCAGCGTACGCAGTCTGCAGGCCGAGGCGGCGGCCTCCGATGTGCGGCTCCTCGCCCGCCAGTTGCTCAGTGCGCCTTCGCAACCGCCGGCCGAGCGCGCCAGGGCGGCGCCGGGACCCGCGACCGATTGGGCGGGTCGCCTGGAGAAGACGCGCGTCTGGCTCACCGCTTTGATCCTGGTCGGTCTGGTTTTTTTCGGCGTGGTGCCGGTGGTGCGCGAGGTCATCTTCGCCTCGACGCAGAGCGCGCTGGCCGAGGCCGTGCGCGCGGAGGCGATGCGCATCGGCACCGATGCCGGGCCGGGAGTCATCGCGGGTTATGTGCGCGAACGGGATCTGGAGTCCCTGCGCGCCCTGTATGCCCGTGAGCGGCCCCGCGTCGCCCGCGCCCTGGCCGGTGCCGGGTTTGATGGTCTCTCGGAGCAGGAGGTCAGCCTGCGCGTGGACTTCCGATCCGGTGCGCTGATCGTCGCGGTGACGCTCGATGAGGGCGGCGATCACATCCTCTCGGCGGCGGCGAACACCGAAGGATCGCCGGTCGGGCATCAGACCGAGGTCGGCGCCGACGGGGGCTTGGCGCGCATGGGTTCGCTGTTTTGGATGCTCGGCGTCGCGGGCGTGTTGATCGCGGGGGTCTGGCTCGCGCCCCAGTTGTTGCGCCGGCGCGCCTGAATCGACCGCCGCTCAGCGCCAGCCGGCCTGCCAGAGATTGAACAAGCTGGCGTTCGGCAGAGGCGCGTAGCCCATGAGTCCGCGTCGGTGCACCGCCACGACATCTTCGTGCCACAGGCTGAGATAGGGCAGATCAGCGGCGGCGATGGCCTGCACCTGGGCGTAGATGGCCGCGCGCGCCTTGGGGTCGATCTCAACCCGCCCGGCGTCGATCAAGCGGTCCATCTCGGGGTTGACATAGCCGCCGCGATTGCCGCCCCGATCCGGGGCCTCGGGCGTTGGGATGCGCTCGGAGTGGAAGATCCAATTGTAGAAATGCGGCTCGGACGGGCCGGGCCACTGAAGCGTGAAGAGTTGAAAGTTGCCCGATTTGGCGTCGGCGAGCAGCGTGCCGAGCTCGAAGCCCTCGACGTTTGCTTCGATGCCCACGACGCGCAGATCGGCAGCCATCAGGCGCACGAGGTTGCGACGGAACTTGTCGGTGCTGGTCTTGAAGCTCAACCGCAGGCGCGGCGTGTCGGCCGTCGCTGGCGGCAGGCCCACGGCATCGAGCAGCGCCGTCGCCGCCGCCGGGTCATACGGGTAATGATCGACCTTGTCGGAATAGGCCCAATGGCCCGGCGCCAGCATGCCCGTTGACGGGCTCGCGGTGCCGCAGAACTTGTGGTCGATCAGGCGCTGACGGTCGATCGCGTGGGCGATCGCGCGTCGGACCCGCACATCGGCCAGCGCCGGATCGCGCAGGTTGAAGGCCAGATAGCTGTACGCCACGCCCGGACCGCGGCTGATCGTCAGCTCGGGCCGATCGCGCATGGCGTCGACCAGCCGCGGCGTGACGGCGTTCTGCACCAGATCGGCGGCGCCGCTCAGCAGCGCCAGCAGCCGGGTGTTTTCGTCGCGCACCGTGCGCAGCACCAGATAGGGCGTACGCGGTTGGCCGCGCCAGTAGGGCGCATGGCGCTCAAGCACGACCTCGACGTCGTCGCTGCGGGCGGCGAGCTGATACGGGCCGGCCCCGATCGGCGGGCCAACGAGGCGACCGCCGGGGCCGATGGAGCGCGCCGGCAAGACGCCGAGGGACAGATCGGAGAGGAAGGGGGCGTGCGGCCCGTTGATGACGATGCGCAGGCGGCGCGGATCGAGCACCTCCATGCGCACGACGCGCTCGAACAAGCTGCGAAACGGACTGCCGAGCGATGGTTCAAGCACGCTGGCGTAGGTGGCGCGCAGATCTTCGGCCGTGACCGCCGCCCCGTCGTGAAACCGCGCGTCGGCGCGCACTGTCAGCTCGTACACCTCGGGGGCTGGCTGCTCGATGCGCTCGGCGAGCGCCGGCCGCGGCTCGAGCGCCGCGTTGTGCACGCTGACGGCGCCCTCGAACATGAGGTGCAGCAGCTTGCCCGGCCAGGCGCGGATGTTGAGGCGCGGGTCGAGCGGGCCTTCGATGACCTGCGGAAACAGCACGGTGATGCGCTCGCGCGGGGCGAGGCGATCGCCGAATGTGGTCGTCTCGCGGCAGCCGAGGGGCAACGCGGCGAGGGCGGCCAGGGCGCCGCGGCGGGTGCACACCAGCATGCGGCTTCATACCATACCGGGCTGGTATCGCGCCCGACGAGCGTGCTAGATGGCCGCATGCGATGCCTACCGCAACTGCTGCTGGTCGCCTGGGCCCTGCCCGCGCTCGCCGAGTCGCCTCCGCTGGTGGTCAAGGGCGCGCCGGCGCTGGTCGCTGAGGTCACCCCGCTCTTGCAGCGCGAGGCCCTGAAAGGGGCGCGCATCAGCATCCTGGTCGAGCGCGACGCTGGTGGCCCTCCGGTGCTCTCGGTCAATCCCGACCTGCGCCTGCACCCGGCGTCGAACACCAAGCTGGCGACCACCGCCGCGGCATTGTCGATTCTGGGCCCCAGCTTTCAGTGGTCGACGGATCTCGCCGCCGAGGGCTACGCCGATGGCGTCGCCGACAAGCTCTACCTGGTCGGTCGCGGCGATCCGCGTTTTGTCAGCGAGTCGCTCTGGAAGCTGGTCGATGACGCCCAGGTCGCAGGCCTGACCCGGGTGAAGGGCGACCTGATCGTCGACGACACCTACTTCACCGCCGATCGCATGGCGCCCGGTTTCGACGAGAAGGATCAGGACGACGCCTACCGCGCGGCCACCGGCGCGATGAGCCTGAACTTCAACAGCGTGGTGATCGAGGTGCGCCCGGGCGCCAAGGTCGGCGCGCCGGTGCGGGTCCGGCTGCGGCCCGACAGCGGCTATGTCGAGCTCGTCAACACCGCCACCACTTCGGCCAAAGGTCGCCAGCGCGTGACGATCCGGGCGCGGGCGAAGGGACAGCGCACGCAGGTGACCGTCAGCGGAAAGCTGCCGCAGAAACACGCCGGCCTGACGGTGCGCCGGCGCATCGACAATCCACCACTGTTCGCCGGCATGGCCGCGCGGCATTACCTGGAGCGCGCGGGCATCAAGGTCGACGGTGAGGTCACGGTCGGCCGGGCGCCCGAGAAGCGAAAGCGGCTGGCCCGCGTGATCTCGCCGACGCTCGGCGAAGCGATCGGCGACATAAACAAGCTGTCGAACAACTTCATGGCCGAGCACCTCGTGCGCACCTTGGGCGCCGAGAAGGGCACCGCGGGCGATTGGAAGGCGGGCGCCGCTGTGGTGCGACGCTTCCTCGAGGATGAGGTTGGCCTGCGCGGTTTTCATTACATCAATGGATCCGGACTCTTCGGTGACACGGCCTTCTCGGCCCGTGATATGGTCACCATCCTCCGGCATATGGCCCAGCGCCGCCCGGCGCTGCCCGAATACGCGGCTTCACTGGCCATCGGCGGCGCCGACGGCACCTTGCGTCGACGCACCCGCGGGCTGCGAGTGGGCGCGGTGCGCGCCAAGACGGGCACGCTCGACGGGGTCATCTGCCTCTCGGGCTATCTCACCTTCGCCGACGACTCGACCGGCGCGTTCAGCATGCTCATGAACGACGTGCCCGGTCGCCCATGGGCCGTGTGGATAGTGCAGGACGCGCTACTCAAAGCCGTGGCCGATCAAGCCGACGCCGCAAAAAAAACACGCTAGGGTAGATCGTGCACACGGCTGACCCGTTGAGCGCCTCGAACGCCGCTTGGAGGTTCCACGCCATGTCTCGCGCGCTGCTCCTGCTCACCGCACTCCTGTTCTCCTGCTCCGCACAAGCCCGCGTCCGCCCTGCGGCCGGAGGCGGATACAGCATCCAGATCGAAGACGAATACGGTCGCTCGCTGCCGACCTACGGCTATCACGGCGGCACCTATGTGCTCGGCCAGTACAACTCTCGTTACAACGTCCGCGTCAGCAACCACACCGGTCAGCGCATCGAGGCCGTCGTCACCGTGGACGGGCGCGACTCGATCTCGGGCGATCTGGGTGACTATACCTCCCAGCGGGGCTATGTGATTCAGCCCTACAGCTCGGTGGTCATCGACGGCTTCCGCCGCAACATGGCCGAGACCGCCGCCTTCCGCTTCACCACGCCGGGCGACAGCTACAGCGGTCGTCGGGGCACGCCGCAGCACACCGGCGTCGTCGGCGTGGCCGTCTTCCGCGAGCGGGTCTACATGCCGCCCCCGCCCCCGCCGGTGGCGATGGCGCGCAAGGGCGCGACGGGTGGGGCGCCCTGGGGCGCTGGGGATGATCTGGCCCGCGAAGAGTCCGCGGCCGAACCCTCGGCGGCGCCCCGCGCCTCGGCGGACGCCTGGGGTGGCGAGTCCCGCGCCGCCCCGATGCCGCAGCGCAACAACCTGGGCACGCGCTACGGCGAAGCGCAGTACAGCCCGGTCGTTGAGGTGCCCTTCCGCCGGGCGCACGATTCGCGCCCCGACCAGATTCTCGCGGTCTACTACGATGACGCCTCGGGGCTCGCCAACCGCGGCATTCCGGTCTACTCGTACGGGCCTTACGGCGGGGCCGAACCCTACCCGTTCCCTCAGCAGCGCTTCGCGCCGCCTCCTCCTTGAGCAGACAATCCATGGTCGATCTTGCTCACAAGGGTCGACCGTGATAGGGCAAGGATCAACGCGCACCTGATGAGGTCGGGCGGCAATGGCCTACGCGCTGCGCTTCATCGCAGGCAAGTTCAAGGGAGGGGAGTTTCCCCTCAAGCCCAATCGAGAGGTCGTGATCGGCCGCGGCAGCGAGTTCGACATGGTCCTCGATGAGGATATGGTCTCGCGCCGTCACGCGAAGATCGCGACCTTCCATGGGCAGATCGTCCTTCAGGATCTCAAGAGCACCAACGGCACGTTCGTCAACGGCGAACGCACGACCGTTGCGCGGCTCAAGGTCGGCGACAAGGTGCTGGTCGGCACGTCGGTGATGGAGGTCATCCGCGCCGACGAGGAGGCGCCATCGGCGTCGGCCGAGCAGACCACCCGGCAGACGACGCCGACGCGGCCACCGGCCACCGTCGCGGGCGTGCCGCCCCCCACGCTGCAGGACACCGTCGCCCGCCCGACCATCGACCGCTCGCAGGGCATGTCGGGGCGCTTCCCCGATGATGTCGACTCGGTGGCTGACCTGGTCGAGCTGTTCAACGCCAACCGCCGGACCGGCGTGCTCGTGCTGACCGACCCGGGCGATGTGGAAGGGCGCATGTTCTTCCGCGACGGGCAGGTCTACTACGCGACACTGGCCTACCCCAATCGGCGGCAGGCGGCACCGGTCGCGCCGCTCAAGTGCTTCAACCGATTGTTGACCTGGCAGACGGGCGAGTTCCGGCTCGACAACCTCAACCCGCCGCCTTCTTTCGACGACGAGATGGAAGGCGAGACCCGCAGCCTGTTGATGGACGGGCTGCGGCAATGGGACGAGCTGAAGGTCTACGCGGGCCACCTGCCCTCGCGCGAGGCGCGTCTGGCGTTGGTCAAGCCCCTGCGCGCCCGCCTTTCTGGGTTGTCCGCCGAGGCCCTCGATACCCTGCAGGTCGTCCTCAACTACGATGAAGTCGGCGCGGTCCTCGACTACAGCCCGGCCAGCGATCTGGAGACCGCGCAGGACGTGCTCTACCTGCTGCAGAACGAGTACCTGACGCTGGTCGAGCCCGAGAGCTGAGCAACCGCGCGCGTCCGGCAGGCCGGACCGCGCGTTGACACCCCCCCGCCACCTTCCTATACTGCCCGCCTCTCGATCATCGACCCGAGCGGATTCGAGGATGAACTCCGGAGAGATCGTCTTTCTGATCGCATACTTCGGCGTGATGGTCGGGCTCTGCTTCTACGGTCTGCATCGCTACCGGATGGCGTGGCTGTATTTCAGCCACCGCGATCAAGCGCCCGCCCGCCCGGAAGCGCCGGCGCAGCTCCCCAAAGTCACGATCCAGTTGCCGGTCTTCAACGAGCGCTTTGTGGTGCAGCGGCTGATCGACCACGTCTGCGCCATGCGCTACCCGCGGGACCGCTTCGAGGTCCAGGTGCTCGACGACTCGACGGACGACACGGTCGACATCAGCCGAGCCGCCGTCGAGGCCTGGCGGGCGCGCGGCGTTGACATCGTGCTGCTGCACCGCACGGATCGAAGCGGCTTCAAAGCCGGCGCCCTGCAAGCGGGGATGGCCGTCGCCAAGGGTGAGTTCATCGCGGTCTTCGACGCCGACTTCACCCCGCCCGCTGACTTCTTGGAGCGCACGATCCCGTTTTTCGTCGACGGCGACATCGGCATGGTCCAGGCCCGCTGGGACCACCTCAACCGTGAGTACTCGTTGCTCACCCAAGCCCAGAGCATTCTGCTCGACGGGCATTTTGTCATCGAGCACACCGCGCGCAATCGGTCGGGGCTGTTTTTCAACTTCAACGGCACCGCAGGCGTCTGGCGGCGGGCGTGCATCAACGACGCCGGTGGTTGGCAGCATGACACGCTGACCGAAGATCTCGACCTGTCGTACCGCGCGCAGCTCGCGGGCTGGCGGTTCATCTTCCTCAAGGATCTGCTCTCGCCCGCCGAAGTGCCCATCGAGATGAACGCCTTCAAGACCCAGCAACATCGCTGGGCCAAGGGCTCGATTCAAGTCGGCCTCAAGCTGCTGCCGCGCATCCTGCGCAGCCGCCTGCCCCGGCGGGTGAAGTTCGAGGCCTTCATCCACCTGACCAACAACCTCGCCTACGTGATGATGATCGTGCTGTCGCTCATGATGCCGTTTGCATTGCGCATCCGGGTCGATCACGGATGGTACGAAGCGGCGATGCTCGACCTGCCGTTCTTCTTCGGCGCGACGGTCTCGGTCTGCACTTTCTATCTGGTCAGCCAGCGCGAGGCCGGCGGTGATTGGGGGCGCCGCGTCCTGTACCTGCCCTTTGTGCTGGCGCTGGGCATCGGACTGGCCGTCAACAACGCCAAGGCGACGCTGGAGGCCCTCTTCGGCCACGAGTCGCCTTTTGTGCGCACGCCCAAGCTCGCTGTCGAAGGCCGGCAGCGTGCCGGCGTGGCGCAGCGGCTGTATCGGGGCGGGCGCAACCTGCTGCCGGTGATCGAGCTGGGGTTGGGCCTCTGGTACACCTACACCCTCATCTACTGTGTGCGCGAGGGTCTGTGGCTGGCGGTGCCCTTCATGGCGCTGTTCCAGATCGGTTTCCTGTACACGGGCCTGATGAGCCTCTTCCAGTGGCCCTCGCTGCGCCGCGCCACCTGATCGCGGTGCGCGGCACCGTTGATCCTGTCGCGCTTGTCCGCGACGACGCTGGCGGCGTTCTCGATGCTCCACGATGCATCGCCTCCGCTCTCGGCCTTAGCAACGACACTGCGTCCGGCGCGCTTGGGGAATCAACGGACGTGCGCACCGCTGTGACTGCGGTGCCGCGCTGCTGAGCCGTCTGCTTCCATCGTCGGCCCCCGAGCGTCGACTGCTGACCTGTGGGCTGGCGGTCGGGCTGGTCCCGTTGCTGGCCGGCATCTGGCCGGGCGACGAAGCGGCGCGGTTGGAGCGCCTGATCATCGGGTACGGGCTCGCCGGGTTGCCCTATCTGTTCATCTGGTGGCACTGGCGCGACTGGGCGGCGGACCGCGATGGCCTCGTCCGACTGCTGGTCATGGCGTTGCTGGCCCGTGTGGTCCTGCTGGTGCTGCCCCCGCTGCTCTCAGAAGACGTCTGGCGGTATGTCTGGGACGGCGCGGTGCAATGGGCCGGACACAACCCCTACCGCCATGCGCCCGCCGATCCGGCGCTCGACGCCCTTGCCGCGCCCCCGGCATTGGCCGCCATCCGCGGACAGATCGGCCACGCCCATATCCCGACCATCTACCCGCCAGCGGCGCAGTTGACCTTCCTGGCGGCGAGCGTTGCCGGCCCGTCGACGCTGATCTTGCGCGCTTTGATGGCGCTCGCCGACGTCCTGCTCGTCGGCGCGCTCTGGCGCTGGGCGCAGCGCACCGATCGGCCCCCGCAGGTCGCCCTGCTCTACGCATTTGCGCCCCTGCCCATCTTGGAAGGCGCCGTCGGTGGTCACATCGATGTCGCGGGCGCCGCCGCCACGATCCTCGCCGGTGCCTGGCTCGCCGCGGGGCGCTTCGGGCGACCGGCCCTGGCGCTGGCCTACGCAATCGGCGTGAAGTTCCTGCCCATCCTCGCGCTGCCGACATTGCTTCGCGCCCATCGACGAACGGTCGCGTTGACGCTGTTGGCCGTCGCGCTTCTCGCCGTGCCGTACCTGGGCGCCGGACAAGAATTGCTCGATGGATTGAGGGCTTATGGCCACCGATGGCGGGCGAACGAGGGCCTGTTTGCGGTGCTCGCCTGGCCCTTCGAACTCTGGTGGCCGCCCTCGGAGCTGCCCGTTGATCTGCCGCCCGTGGCGGTGCGCGCGGTGCGGACGCTGGTCGGCGACAGCCCGGGCGCACTGCCGCATCAGGTCTGGCCCGACGAGGTCGCCTTCGCCGCCGCCAAGGCCACCGCGATCGGGCTGTTCGGCCTGCTGTGCCTGCAACGCTGGTGGGCCGCGCGCGACTTGGAGACCAGCCTGGGCCCCATTCTGGTGGGCCTCTTCCTCGTCGCCCCGGTCTTGCACCCCTGGTATCTGGTCTGGGCCCTGCCCTTTGCGGTTCTGGGCATCGCGTCGCGGCGCTGGTGGGCCCACGCGGTGCTCATCTGGTCGCTGCTGGCCTGGACGGCTTACCTGCCCCGTCCCGACTACCTGCGCACCGGCGAGTGGAGCGTCGACTGGCGTTGGCGCCTGGTCGAATACGTGCCGGTCTGGGCGGCGCTGCTCGTCGGCGCCGTCAAGCGGGTGCGGTCCGGGCGCAGAGCAGAAATTCGACGTTCCCCCGCGAGCCCTTGATCGACGAGCGTTCGAGCCCGACGGGGTGCAGGCCGGCCTCGCGCACGGCGGCCTCGACCTGAGCGCAGGCCTGGGCCCAGAGCGCCGGATCGCGCACCACCCCGCCCTCGCCGACCTGCTCGGCCGCCAGCTCAAACTGCGGCTTGACCAGCAGCACGGTGGTGGCCGACTCGGCGAGCAGCGGCCGCACCGGCGCCAGCAGGCGCGAGAGGGAGTTGAACGAGATGTCAGCCACCAGAAGGTCGATCGGCTCCGGCACCTGCACCCGTGTCAGCTCGGCGGCGTGCACGCGCTCGAGCACGACCACCCGCGCGTCTTCGCGCAGCCGCCAATCGAGCAGTCCGTAACCCACATCGACCGCGTATACGCGCCGCGCGCCGTGTTGCAGCAGGCAGTCGGTGAAGCCGCCGGTGCTGGCGCCCAGATCGAGGCAGACCGCGCCGCTCGGATCGACCCCGAAGGCGGCCAGTGCGCCGTCGAGCTTGAGGCCACCCCGGCTGACAAAAGCGTGCCCCCGTCGCGGGCGCAGGCGCAGCACTTCGTCAGGGCGCAGGCGCTCGCCCGCCTTGTCGACGCGCCGTTCGCCGGCGATGACCGTGCCCGCCATGACCAGCGCTCGCGCCTCGGCCAGTCCGGGGGCCAGCCCGCGCTCGACGAGCAACTCGTCCACGCGGCGTCGCGCCATCAGACCTGGCGATGCGCGACGAAGTGGGCCAGCTCGGCGAGGGTGGCTGCGGCGTCGCCCAATGGTTGCAGGGCGTCAATCGCTTCGGCCGCCACGTTGTCACGCCACGCATGCACCGCGTTCAAGTCCATGTGGTGCAATACATTTCGGCCATCACCCTCGGCGTCCTGCGCCGCGTCGAGCAGGTCGTCGGTGATCTGGAAGAGCAATCCGATCGCTGCGCCGTACTGGGCCAGCGCCTCAACCTGTGCCGCGGTTGCACCGACCGCAATCGCGCCGCCCATGCACGCCGCGCGGATCAGCGCGCCGGTCTTCAGGCGCTGCATCGTCTCCAGTTGCGCCAGCGTGCGCACGGCGCCGCCGATGTCGAGCACCTGACCCGCGATCATGCCCGAGCTTCCGGCCGCTTCATGGGCCAGTCGCACCAACCGAATTGCGCGCTCGGCGGGCCAATTCGCGCGAGCGAGCACGCCGAATGCCTCGGTCAACAAGGCGTCGCCGGCCAGAATGGCGTGGGCCTCGCCGAAGGCGATATGGCAGGTCGGCCGCCCACGGCGCTCGTCGTCGTCGTCCATCGCCGGCAGGTCGTCGTGCACCAGGCTATAGGTGTGGATCATCTCGATCGCCGCCGCCCAGGGCAGCGCGTCGTGCGCATCGCCGGTGGTCGCCTCGGCGGCGAGCAGCGCCAGCAGCGGGCGGACGCGCTTGCCGCCCCCGAAGAGCGAGTAGCGCATCGGCTCGGCCAGCGCTTCGGGCCATGCCTTCCAGCCGGCAGTTTCGGCCAGCAGCGCCGCCTCAAACGCCGCGAGCAGTCGCTTGCGCGCGGCGGTCAGCGCGCTCTTCATCGACCGGGCTCCGCCAGCTCGCGCTGCAGCTCTTCGATGCGGCGCTCGGCGCCCTCCAGCAGCGCGTTGCCCTTGCGCGCGAGCCCGACCCCGCGCTCGTACAGGCGCAGGGCCTCATCGAGCGGCAGCTGACCCTGTTCGAGCTGGCGTACCAGCCCCTCCAGCTCATTGACCACGTCTTCAAAGCGCTCGGGCGCCTGATCTTCGCTCACGTCGACTCCTGATCGGGCAGGACCGCGGCCGGCGCCGTGTCCCGCGTCAGCACTCGGGCCTGCAGGCGGCCGCGGTGCAAGAGCACTTCAACTTCATCGCCGACCGCGACCTCATCGGCGGCGCGGATGACGCGATCGCCGGCGCGGGTGATGCTGTAGCCGCGCGCCAGGCTCGCCAGCGGCGAGAGCGCGCCGAGCCGCCCCAGCAACTCGCGCAGATCGGCGCGTCGGCGATGCGTTTGCGTTTCGGCCGCGGCGTCGAGGCGCGCCAGGGTCCGCTCCAGGCGACGGTGCTCGGCGGCGAGGCGCGTCGAGGGCTGTTGATCGCGCAGCGTGACCTGCACCCGCTGCGTCCGTTGGCGCGCGAGGCGCACGTTGTTCTGCACCGCTTGGGTCAGCCGTGCGACGAGCCGCTCGTGACGGTGGTGATGGCCCTCGAAGCGCGCGCTGGTCTGTAGACGCCGCGTGAGGTCATCGACGCGCTTTCCGGCGTTCTCTACGCGCTGCATCAACGCCGCGTGCTGGCGTTCGCACAGCTCGTCGATGCGGGCGAGCAGATCATCGCGCACGGGCACCGCCATCTCGGCCGCGGCTGAAGGCGTGGGGGCGCGGCGATCAGCGACCAGATCGGCGATGGTCGTGTCGGTCTGGTGGCCGACCGCGCTGATGACCGGCTTCGGGCAGGCGGCGATGGCCCGTGCGACGATCTCTTCGTTGAAAGCCCAAAGGTCTTCCAGGCTGCCGCCGCCGCGCCCGACGATGATCACGTCGACATCGGGCCGGGCGCCGAGGCAGGCGATGCCGCGCGAGACGTCTTCGGCGGCGCCTTCGCCTTGCACCAGCGCCGGGTACAGCACGATGGGCACCTGGGGGCTGCGGCGATGAATGACCGCCTCGATGTCGCGGCGGGCGGCGCCCGTCGCGCTGGTGACGACGCCGACCGCGCGCGGCAGCCAAGGCAGGTCGCGTTTGCGGGCGTCGTCGAAGAGGCCCTCGGCGAGCAGACGCTGCTTGAGGGCTTCAAAGGCTGCCTGCAACGCGCCTTGGCCCGCGGGCAAGAACTCTTCGACGACGAGCTGATAGCTGCCGCGAGGCGGCCAGACGGCGATCTGGCCGCGGGCCAGCACCCGCTCACCATCACCGGGCTGGTATCGCATGCGCCAGGCGGTCGTGCGCCAGACCACCGCGTCGATGCGCGCGTCAGCGTCTTTGAGCGTGAAGTAGACGTGCCCGCTCTGGTGCACCTTGAGCTGGCTGATCTCGCCTTCGACCCACAGGAACCGAAAGCGCCCTTCGAGCAGCTCCTTGATTCGGCGGGTCAGCTCCCCGACGGGCAGGGCGTCAGGGGTGGCGGAGGCGGGACGGAAGCGCATCGCGTCGGTTTAGCACTTCGCGGCGCCAGCGTCAGTCCTTCAAGTACAGGACCAGGATGAGGATGCCGCCCTCATGGGCCAGACCCGCCTGATAGAACAGCCGCCGGGCGGGCGCGCGCAGGTCCACATCAACCTTCGCTTCGGGCACGCTGAAGTGAATCTGGTGCTGGCCGCCCTTGCTGCCCTTGTACGTGAAGTCCGCGGTGTTGGCGTTGGGAAGCGGCAACTCGATCTTCTGGCCGAGCGGCAGATCCAGCTCGTGGGCGTCGAGCTGTTTGAAGCCCTTGTAGGCGCCGAAGGCCTTCTCCAGATCGCCCTGGATATTGGCCAGCGCCGGATCCGGCGCGCCCGCGTCGCGGGTGGCGTGCACGATCGAGATCTTCAACCCGACCCGAGCGTCGGCCCACGCGACGCCCGTGCCGAGCAGAAAGATGCCCACGAACGCGAGGCTGGCGAGTCGTCTGCGGGTGATGAACATCAGATTGGATCCTCTCCGTCGACCGGCTGCCCGTCGTCACTTTCTTCGTCGAGCAGCCAGATGACCGTCGCCCCGCCGTCTTCGGCGGGCATGCTGATGAGCACCGTCTTGTTGCCCTCGTTGGAGACCGAGTCGATCGCGATCGGGCCCGCGTTGTCGGGCGCGTCGGCGGCGCCGGGGCCGGCGCCGCGCGAGATCCAGAATGCGACCGCGGCGGCGGCGGCGGCGCTGACGAGCACCGGCGTCCAGTTGCGGCTCCACCAGGCGCGCAGGCGGCTCCAAGGGCTCT
>JAGQJJ010000059.1 GCA_020430675.1 Myxococcales bacterium | reverse complement strand
GTCCATGACCATGAAACCGACGCCCAGCTCCAGCACCATCAGGTCGATGCCGTCGACCACGTCTTCGCTCGCCGGCACGAGCACCTGCTCCAAATCGGGCACGGCGCGTCCGCTGAGCACCGCTTCGTAGAGCAGCACGCCATACCCGTTGCCCGCCCCGCCGACCTGCGCGGTCATCAGCACCTTGATGCCCTCTTCGGTCTCAACCGCGGCGACCGCGTTGCCCGGGCCCACCTCGGCGGCGTCCCACGACGGCGAGAAGGGTCGCTTGTACAGCTTCGCCGGCCGGTCGGAGAACGTCGCGATCATGGTCTCCTGGTCGATGAAGACCAGGTCGGTCAGATTGCGCGCCAGCGAGCCCATCTCATTGGGCGGCACGAACTGCGTGCGGAAGGTGCCATCCGACTCCAGCTCATACAGGTTCTGGCTGAGCGCGCTCCAAACCACGAAGCGCTCGCCGAAGGTGTTCCAGATGCCCTCGACGCCGTCGAGGTTGACGTTGCTCTGCACCTTGCGCTGGAACCGCCCGTTGGTGTCGAAGGCGTAGACCGAGCCCTTGCCCTCTTCGGGCTGCACCACATAGATGGTGGTGCCGTCGCGGTCGATGGCAAAGCCCGTGGCGTGGGTGATGCCGTTATCGGCCAGGGCGAGAAACTCGCAGAAGTAGCTGGCACCAAAATCGCGCTGCCGATAGGCGTCGATGCGATCCGGGAAGAGCACCAGCAGGAACGTGCCGGCCTGCGCATCGGGGCATCGCTCTTCGATGGGCCGCTCCATCGGGCGCGCCATGTCGACGGCCATGTCGACCACCGGCCCCGTATCGGGCCCGGCATCGGCCTGCACCTCGCTATCGGTCGCGGCGTCCATGCCCCCGCCGCCGCCTTCGCCGCCTTCGCCGCCACCGCCGCCGCCACCGCCGCCGCTGTCACAGCCGAAGCCGAGACAGACGACCAGAGCCAGCCATCCCATGAGCGCGCGCTTCATCGGTCCCTCCCCAGACAGGCGCAGCCCCCCGTTTATCATCGGAGCCCGGTGCAGGACAACGCCGCCCGTCTTGCGTCGAAGCGCGACTGACAGATAAATAGCCGGCGGTCGTGCCGGAAGGGGACCGATGCTGCGCCTGAAGTCCAAGACCGCCCCCGAGTGGGTCGATCGCGCGCTCGCCGACGTCGACACGTTGCTGCTCGACCACGCCCACTGTGAGAAGAAGGCCGCCTCCACGGCGCTGGGCCTCATCTTCCGCTACCCCGACCACGCCGCGCTGCTGCGTCCGCTCTCGGCCCTCGCCCGCGAAGAGCTTGAGCACTTCGAACTGGTCCTCGACCACCTCGAAGCGCGCGGCCGCAAATACGGGCGCCTGCGCCCCAGCCCCTACGCCGGCCAGCTCATGACCGCGGTGCGCACGCACGAGCCGGCGCGCCTGCTCGACCTGTTGCTCATCTGCGCGTTGATCGAGGCCCGAAGCTGTGAGCGCATGATGCTGCTCGCCAAGGCGGCCACCGACGCCAAGATCGCCGCGCTGTACGGCGGCCTGCTTGAGAGCGAGGCCCGCCACCACGCGCTGTACGTCGACCTGGCGCTGGGCCTGTTCGACCGCGAGACCGTGCGCGAGCGCCTCGACGCGCTCGCCGAGCACGAAGCGTCAGTCATCGACGCCGCGCCGCCCTGGCCGCGCATGCACACCTGACCGACCGATCGAATTCAACCCCAACCGGGGATTCGCGCTATCATCCGCGCCTCAATCCCCAGGCGACCGGAGAGGCCGATGAACGCCGACGAGGCGACCCCCGACGAGGCTTGGATCGTGCCGGTGCTGCCTTTGCAGTCGACGGTCATCTATCCGCATGGCGTGGCCACCGTGCAGGTCGGCCTGGAAGAGAACATCGCGCTCCTGCGGGCCAACCCCGAGCCCGATGCGCTGCTGGCGCTGGCGTTCATCGACGGCGCCGCCGGCCAGGATCTGCGCCCCGACGCCCTCGCCCGCATCGCCGTGCTCAGCCGCGTGCTCGACCGCCTGCGCCTGCCCGGCGACGGCTACCAGATCACCTTCCAGGGCCTGCGCCGCGTCGAGCTGGTCGAGGTGCTGCCCGAGGGCCCCTACTACCAGGCGCGGCTGGCCGAGGTCGACGAGCGCACGCTCGACCCCTTCCGGGTCAACGTCTTCGTGCAGAAGGCCATCAACCTCTACGAGCGCCTCGCCTCGACCGGCGGCGGCTACTCGAAGGAGCTGATCCAGGTCCTCAAGATGAACGTCGACCGCCCGGGCCGCTTCGCCGACCTGCTCTGCTCGTCGGTGAACTTCGAGTACGCCGACAAACAGCGCGTGCTTCAGGCGGTGGGCATCGACCAGCGGCTTCAGCGCGTGCTCGATCAGCTGCGCAGCGAGCTGGACCGCGTGAAGGTCGCGCAAGAGGTCGAAAAGCGGGCCAAGGGCGACATCGAAGAGTCGCGCCGCGAGTACTTTCTGCGTCAGCAGCTCAAGACCATTCAGCGCGAGCTGGGTGACGACGACCTCAGCCGGCGCGACGCCGACGACTACACCACGCGCCTCGAAGCGCTGGGCCTGCCCGAAGAGATCATCCGCGAGGCAGCCCGCGAGATCGAGCGGCTGCGCCATATTCAGCCCAGCTCCAGCGAGTACCAGGTCATCAAGACATACCTCGACCGCTTCTTTGCGCTGCCCTGGGGCGTGTTCACTGAAGAAAACATCGACCTGCCGCGGGTGCGCGACACGCTCGACGAGGGCCACTTCGGGCTCGAGAAGGTCAAGGAGCGCATCCTCGAGTTCCTCGCGGTGCGCAAGCTGAACCCGGAGCACAAGGGCCCCATCCTCGCCTTCGTGGGCCCGCCGGGCGTGGGCAAGACCAGCCTCGGCAAAGCCATCGCCGAGGCCATCGGCCGCAAGTTCTTCCGCATCAGCGTCGGCGGCGTGCGCGACGAAGCCGAAATTCGTGGCCACCGGCGCACTTACGTCGGCGCGCTGCCGGGCAAGATCCTCAACGGCCTGACCCGCGCCGGCACGATGAACCCGCTGCTGATGCTCGATGAGATCGACAAGATCGGCAGCGACCATCGCGGCGACCCGGCGGCGGCGCTGCTCGAAGTGCTCGATCCCGAGCAGAACAACAGCTTCACCGACCACTACTTCAACGTGCCCTTCGATCTGTCGAAGGTGCTGTTTGTGGTCACCGGCAACTATCTGCACGACATCCCCAAGCCTCTGCTCGACCGCCTCGAAGTCATCGGCATCGAAGGCTATACCGAGAACGAGAAGCTTGAGATCGCCCGGCGGCACCTCGTGCCCAAGGTGCTCTCCGAGCACGGCCTCACCGCGCAGCCGCCCGAGGTCGCGGAGCGTGCCGTGCGCGACGTGATCCGCTTCTGGACGCGCGAAGCCGGCGTGCGCAACCTGCAGCGCAGCCTGGAGAAGATCTGCCGCAAGATCGCCCGCGAGCAGGTCGAAGCCGAGAGCGCGCCCGAAGAGGCCGACCCCTACACGCCGCCCAAGCTCGACGCCGGCGACGTCGACCGCTACCTCGGCCCGCGCAAGTTCCTGCACGACGAAGGCATCGAACGCGACGAGGTCGGCGTGGCCAACGGCCTCGCCTGGACGGCCAGCGGCGGCGAGATCCTGGTCATCGAAGCGCTCAAGATGCCCGGCAAGGGCAAGCTGGTCATCACGGGCAAGCTGGGCGAGGTGATGAAGGAGTCGGTGCAGGCCGCCTACTCGTTCGTGCGCTCACGCGCCGAGTCGCTGGGCCTCGGCCTCGATAGCCTCGCCCAGCTCGCCCTGCGCATTCCCTTCCCCGCCGGCGCCGTGCCCAAGGACGGCCCGTCGGCCGGCATCACCATGACCACCGCGCTGGCCAGCCTGCTCGCCGGGCTGCCCATCCGCGCCGACTTCGCGATGACCGGCGAGGTCACGCTGCGCGGCAAGGTGCTGCCCGTCGGCGGCATCAAAGACAAGCTGCTCGCCGCCTACCGCGCGGGCATCGCGCACGTCGCGCTGCCGAAGGACAACGAGAAGGACTTGGTCGAAGTGCCCGCCGAAGTGCGCGCCGCGACTACGTTCCACCCGATCGACCACGTCGACCGGCTCTTGGAGCTGGCGCTGATCGGCTACGCCCCGCCTGCCGCCAGCGCGCCGCCGCCGCCCATCGGCGCCGACGAGGCCCCCGAGATCAACGCGCCGGTGTGAACCGGCCGTCGTCCACTTCGAGCAGGAACAAGGTGGGCAGGGCGTCGCGGGCGCTCAGGTCGAACCCCGGGGTGGCCCCGCCTTCGGTCTTCAGGCCGCGCAGCGCCGTGACGGCGTCCACGCCTTCGCTCGCCGCCCGCCCGCCGGCTTGCACCAGCGCCGCGACGCCATCCACCAGCAGCGCATCGAACGCGGTCGGCGTCGGCCCGCCCAGCCGGCGCGCCAACGCAGCGCCGCGCGCGGTCTCGACGGCAAACGGCACCGGCACGAACGCGCCCTGCACATATCGCCCGCCCAGCCGTGGCAGGTCATCGGAGTACCACTCGGGCGTGCCGATCACGATCACCTCGCGCACGCCTTTTTCGTTGCCAAATCGCCCCTTTGAACCCTTGGCCCAGACCCCCGCTGCCGCCAGATGGCGCAGGGCCAACGACGCGGCGACCGGATCGCCGGGCACAAAGAGCGTGTCGAACGGCGCATGCGCCAGCCGTGCGGTGATGGCCTTCCAATCGGGCTTGTTCGCCGGCCACGTCAGCTCGCCCGCCACCTGCCCGCCGCCTGCCCGCCAGGCGTCAGCGAACCAGCGCGCGTGCACCTCGCCATAGGGCGTCTCGGGCCGCAAGACCGCCGCGACCTTGCCCCCGCGCGCCATCGCCGCGCCCGCCGCGGTGCGCGCCACGAGCACCGGCGTATACAGCAGTCGCCAGATCGGCCCATCCACCCGCATCGCCGCGTCGCTCACCGTCAGCATCAACAGCGGCACCCCGCGCTCGGCGGCCGCCTCGGCTGCGGCCTTGGCCGTCGTGCCATCAAACGCGCCGATGATGCCGAAGACGTGCTCGGTCTCGACCAGATCGGCGATGGCCGCCTGCGCCGACGCCGCCTCCCCGCCATCGCGCAGGATGAGCTCCGGCGCTTCGCCCAGGCCATCTTCGGCGGTGCGTCGCAGCGCGTTCACCGTCGCCTCCAGCCGCTGGCCCAGGGGCCGCGACCGCCCGGAGAGCGGCAGCACGACGCCGATGCGAATGCGCTTCGCCGCCGGCGCCACCATTGGCACGGCCGCGCCTTCATCCAACCCGGCCAGGGCCTGCCTGGCCAACGCCTGATCGCCGGCCGCCCGCGCCAGCTCCGCCAGACGATGGCGAACCGGCATGCGCAACGCGCCCGCCCCGAAGCGGTCGACCGCCTGCTTTGCGCCCGCCAGATCGAGCTGTGCCGCCGGCGCCTCGGCCGAGGTCGCGAGCGCCTCAGCCGACTCGGGCGCCGCTTTTGCCGCGCGATCCAAGGCCGCCAGCGCGACCAGCGGATCGAGCCCCCGCGCGCAGCCGACCATCGCCTGCGCCGCTTCGGCCGCGCGCCTTGCGTCATCGAGGAACTCGGGCAGCACCTTGTGCGCGGTCAGACAGCGACGTGCCTGCGCCGCCGCGATGCCCCCATAAAACCGCGCCGCGGTTCTCGGCTCGCCTTCGGGCAACAAACGCCCGAGCGCCAGCAGCGCGTCTGCGCCCTTGCCGGCGTCTTGCTCGGCCGTCAATCGACCCAGATAGACCCGCGCATGCGGCACCAGCACCGAGTCGGGCGCCGACGCGATCAGCTTTTCGAATCGACCACGCGCATTACCGGCCTCATTGGCGTCAAACGCCGCCACCGCCTTCTCGAACTGGGCGCGCTCCTGTGCCGGCACCTCGGGGGGCAGGGCATCGCGCTCGACGGCAGGACGACCGGCACAGGCGGCCAGACACAAGGCGACGACGGGCCACAGCGGGCGGACGAGACCGTTCATGGCGCAGGGATGTCGCACGTTGGCCCGTCTTGGTGCAAGTTGGACCCTGCCCACCTTGACCCCCGGACCGTCGCTGCTGTAAACCGATCGCAGTGGGTGCTCCGCGCGCGCCATTCGACTGTGACCAGTTAGTCGCGATTTCGGGAGGGAGCGGGCGCGCACCGGCGGCAGCGCCCGCGGGGTGTTGATGCAAGTCTGCCGAAACTGCGGTTGGGAAAACCCTGAGATCGCCGCGTTCTGTACCAACTGCGGCGCCGCGGTGGTGCGCGTCCGCGGTCGCAGCGAAGTGCCTGCTGCTGGGCCGCGGTTCCGCGCGCTCGGCCTGCAGCCCGCGGTCCCTGAGACCCAGGCCGGCCTGCGGGCCGCTGCGCCGTCGAGCGAACCGCCCGACGAGGCGCTCGACGCTGAGCCGGCCCCGCTCGACGCGATGGAGGTGGCGCCCGAGCCGCCGCCTCCGCCTCCAGAGGTGGCCGATGGGCCGCCCGAGCCCCCCGAGCCGCCGCCGACCAAGACGCTGCTCGACTTTCGCGTGCCGGCCTTTGTCGCCGAGATGCAGCGGGGCTCGACCGACGGCGACGCCGACGAGCTCCTCGAAACCGGCGCACCGGATCGGGCGCGCGGGCTGGTTCCGCCGCGCCACGCCCAGCGTTCGGCCGCCCGCCGCCAGACGGGGCCGGTGCTCATCCCCGACGAGGTCGACTCCGACATCTCGGTCGATCTGCCGCCCGCCGACACCGAAGAGAACCTCGCGGTCCGGGCCGCGCAGCCCGATCCCGAGCCGGCGCCCGAACCGGCTGCGTCCAGCGGCGACACCGAGGGCTATCTGGCCGTCGCCGACGAGGATTCGCTCGAAGACGGCTTCGACGATTTTGTCGATCCCGATCGGCCCGACGCCGCCCAGAGCGGTGAGGACGAGTTCTCTGGCGGCCCGCTCGACATGGCGGGCGCCGAGCTTGAGATCGAGCAGGAAGAGCTGCCGGCCGAAGGCCACGAAGTGCGCATCGAAGCGCCGAGCGACAGCCCATATGACTCCGACGACTCGCTCGACGGCGAGGTTGAAGAGCTCTCCACCTCTGATCTGCACACCAGCGATCTGGAGTCCGCCGAGTCGCTCACCTCGCTCGAAGAGGAGCCCGCCGCGCCGAGCGGTCGCCTGCTGCCCCCGCCGCTGCCCAAGGTCAGCGTGCGCTTCATCCTGCGCCCCTTCTCGCAGAACCTGAGCCTCACACGCATCGTGCCGGTCGGCAACGGCGCGGTGGTCATCGGCCGCGGCGAAGGCGACGTCAGCATCAACGAAGACGTCTATGTCTCGCCGCGCCATGCCCGGTTCAGCGTGCAGGGCGACGCCCTCTTTGTTGAAGACCTTGAGAGCCTCAACGGCGTCTGGGTGCGCGTGCGGCAGGACGCCGAGCTGGGCCCGGGCGACTTCCTGCTCGTGGGCCAGCAGATCCTTCGGGTCGACGCGGGCCCCAGCCGGACCAACGGCGTGGCTTCGGCCGATGGCACGCAGCGCCTCGGCGCGACCGGCCGCAGCCGCATCCGCCTCGTGCAGCTCGGAGCCGATGGCGAACCCTTCGACGTCTATCATGTGCCGGCCAGCGGCTGCCGTATCGGGCGCCGGCTGGGCGAGCTGGTCTTCACCGACGACACCTATATGAGCGGCACCCACGCCTTGGTGGTGCCGCGCGATCAGGTGGTCGTCCTGCGCGATCTGTCGAGCCGCAACGGGACTTGGGTACGGGTGCGTGGCCGCCGACGCCTCGACATCGGCGACGCGGTCATGATGGGACGGACCGTCTGGAGGGTAGGACAGCCGATCAGCTGACCGCCGGGCTCATCTCGCCGGTCGGTCGCGTGGCTGTTCGAGGGGGACCGATGAGCCGGCGACGGCCAATCGGGCAATCACTCGTCGAGGCCGGGGTGCTGACCCCGCCCCGCCTGACACAGTTGCTCGATACCCAGCGCACAACGGGCCTTCGTCTGTGCAGCCAGGCGCTGACCGACGGCATCGCCGAGGAGCGTGTGTTGGTGCGCGCGCTCAGCGGCCAGCTTGGCGTGCCCGGCGCGGTCGTCGCCGAGCTGACCGCCGATGTGGGCGGCGCCGCGGTGGTGCCCGAGGCGGTCGCCCGACGCCTTTGCGTGCTGCCGGCCCGCCTCTTCCACCGCACGCTGACGCTGCTCATGCGCGACCCGACCGACCAGGCCGCGCTCGATGAGGTCGCGCTCTGCTCGGGCAAGGTCATCCGTCCGCTCGTCGCCCTTGAGAGCCCGCTGCGCGACGCCATCGACCACTTCTACGGCATGGCCGGCGAGATCCCCAACCCGACCCCGGCCTCGGGCCTCGTCGTCGCCACGGCGCCCACCGATGCCGGGGGCCCCGAAGTCCATCCGATCAACGAAGCCCCGCTGGCGCCCGAGGGCCTCGACATGCTACCGGCCAACCACGCTTCACCGCCGACGCCCGAAGCGATGCCCGCCCTGGCCGACCCGCGCCCGGTCATCCTCGCCGTCGACGACGAACCCAGCATCCTCAAGCTCTACGAGGTGCTGCTGTCGGCTTATAACTACCGACTTGTCACGGGAGCCCGCGGCGACGAAGCGCTCGACCTTGTCCGCACGCATCGCCCGCGCCTCGTCCTGCTCGACGCGCTGCTGCCCGGCATGCACGGCTTCGAGATCTGCCGCCGCATCAAGGAGAACCAGGCCTTCGCCGGCACCCGCATCATCCTGCTCAGCGCCGCCTATCGCGGCTGGCAGTATCGCACCGATCTCATCGAGCAGTACGGCGCCGACGACTTCATCGAGAAGCCGTTCGACGTCAACAACCTGATCGACACGATCGAGCGCCTCATCGGCGAGACGCCCCCGGCCGAGACCGGCGCCCGCGCCCTGCGCACCGTCTTTCATGCCGCGCTCGACGCCGGTGTCGACGCGCTGCGCATCGGCGACCTGGCGGCCGCCGCCGACCACCTGCACCACGCCAGCGAAGCCGACCCCTTCGCCGCTCGCCCCCACTTCTACCTGGGCAAGATCCACGAGCACGAAGGCAACCTGTTCGAAGCCATGTACGAATTCGAGCAGGCGGTCGCGCTCGACGCCACGTGGTTCCCCGCGATCAAGGATCTGGCCATCCTCTATCAGAACCAGGGCTTCCGGCAGAAGGCCATCGAGACCTGGCAGCAAGCCCTCGCCGCCAGCCCCGACGAGCCCGCGCGCGAGGCCATCCGCGAGCATCTGATCCGCCTCTTCGAGTGACCGGCAGGCCGCGTCGGGCCTCGCCGCGCCGCGCGTCGCTTGTCGCCCGGCGGGGCTTCCGGTATACAGCCGCGTTCCCGCCCGAACGGAGACCGTCCGATGCGCATGACCCGCCTGCACGCGCCGACCCTCAAAGAAGTCCCCAAGGACGCCGAGGTCATCAGCCACCAACTGCTCGTCCGCGCGGGCTATATCCGCAAGCTGGCCGCCGGCATCTACGACTTCCTCCCGCTCGCCCAGCGCGTGCTGCGCCGCATCATGCGCATCATCCGCGAAGAGATGGACGCCGCCGGCGCGCAGGAGGTCTTCCTGCCCGCGGTTCAACCTGCTGAAATCTGGGAAGAATCGGGTCGCTGGGCCAAGTACGGCCCCGAGCTCTTGCGCATGAAGGACCGCAAGAGCGGCGAGTTCTGCCTGGGCCCCACGCACGAAGAGGTCATCGTCGACCTCGTGCGCCGCGACGTCCGCTCGTGGCGCGCGCTGCCGCTGAACCTCTACCAGATTCAGACCAAGTTCCGAGACGAGATCCGGCCCCGCGCCGGCCTCATGCGCGGCCGCGAGTTCATCATGAAAGACGCCTACTCGTTCGACGTGAACGACGAAGGCGCCAACCAGAGCTACGACGCGATGTTCGCCGCCTACAGCCGCATCTTCGCGCGCTGCGGCCTCGATTTCCGGCCCGTCGAGGCCGACACCGGCGCCATCGGCGGCTCGCGCTCCCATGAGTTCCAGGTGCTCGCAGACAGCGGCGAAGACGCCATCGTCGGCTGCCTGCACTGCGACTTCGCCGCCAACGTCGAGCAGGCCGAAATCCGGTCGACCGAGCCCAAGGCCGGCCCGGCCAGCGCCGCGTACGAGCGTGTCGCCACCCCCGACCAGCGCACCATCGCCGAGGTCAGCGCCTTCCTCGGCCGCCCCGCCGAGTCCTTCATCAAGACGCTCCTGGTCGACGCCGACGGTGCGATCTACGCCGTCCTGCTGCGCGGAGACCACGAGCTCAACGAGGTCAAGCTGCGCAAGGTGCTCGGCGCCGACCAGATCCGCCTCGCCGATGAAGGCCAGGTCCGCGCCGCCACCGGCGCCCCGGTCGGCTTCGCGGGCCCGGTGGGCAAGCTGGCCGTGAAGGGCATCATCGCCGACCACGCGGTCCGTGGCCTGCGCGACGCGGTGGTCGGCGCCAACGAGGCCGACGCCCACCTGATCCATATCGATGAAGGCCGCGACTTCAAAGCCTCGCGGTTTGCCGACCTGCGCCTCGCCGTCGACGGCGACCCGTGCCCGCGCTGCGATGGCCCCCTGCGCGGCTACCGCGGCATCGAGGTCGGTCACGTCTTCTTCCTCGGCACCCGCTACAGCGCGCCCATGCGCTGCAACGTGCTCGACGACGCCGGCAACGAGGTGCCCATGGTGATGGGCTGCTACGGCATCGGCGTCTCGCGCATCATGGCCGCCGCCATCGAGCAGAACCATGACAACGACGGCATCATCTGGCCGGCCGCCTTGGCGCCCTACGAAGCGCTCATCCTGCCCCTGCAGATGAACCGTCCCGACGTGGTCGAAGCCGCCGAGCGCCTCTACGCCGACCTGCGCGCCGCCGGCATCGACGCGCTGATCGACGACCGCGCCGAGCGCGCGGGCTCCAAGTTCAAGGACGCCGACCTCATCGGCGTGCCCTACCGCGTTGCCATCGGCGGCCGCGCCCTCGAAGAAGGCGTCGTCGAGCTGAAAGCCCGCCGCGGGGGCCCGGTCGAGCGCGTGCCGGTCGGCGAGATCGTCGGCAAGCTGCGGAGCCTGCTGCGTTGACGCCCGACCCGCGGCTCTGCCTCGCGCTTGACACCGCGCACCTCGCCGACGCGCGCGCCCTCGTCGAGCGCACACGCCATGTCTTTGGCGTCTACAAGATCGGCCTGCAACTTCATTGCGCGGCGGGTCGAGCGGCGATCGACGCCGTGCGCGCAGCCGGCGGCCAGCGCATCTTCCTCGACCTCAAGCTGCACGACATCCCGCAGACCGTCGCCGGCGCGGTCGCGGCCCTCGCCGACCTCGGCGTCGACCTGCTCACCGTGCACCTCGCGGGCGGCCGAAAGATGCTCGACGCCGCGCGCCGGGCGGCCGTGGCCGGACCGAAGCTGCTCGGCGTCACGGTGCTGACCAGCCTCGACGCCGCCGCGCTCGCCCAAACGGGCATCGACCGCCCGCTTGCTGAGGTCGCCGCGGCGCGGGCCGCGCTTGCCGTCGA
>JAGQJJ010000597.1 GCA_020430675.1 Myxococcales bacterium | reverse complement strand
GTGGTTGAGCGATCCGCAGGCGCTCGATGGCGAGCTGCTCGACATGGTGCTGCCGATGGCCGCCTGGGATGGCGACGCGGTGTTGTGGACGCGGCTGCTCGATACCCTGAAGGCCAACCCCGATCCGGTGGCGCGGGTGGCGATCATCGGCGCGTTGGCCTCGTTTGAAGACCCGCAGCTCGCCACGCGGGCCTTTGATCTGCTGCTCGACGGCACGTTGCGGGCGCAGGATCTGCGCACGGTGGGCGGCGGCATCACCGTGCGCACGCGGCCGGCGGCGTGGGCGTGGCTGACCAGCCACTACGACGCGCTGGTGGCGGTGGTGGGCGACACGGCGCGTCCGCGGCTGCCGTGGATGGGCGGCGGGTTCTGCACCACCCAAGAGCGGGCGCAGGTGGCCACGTTCTTCGGGGCGCCCGAGCACGCGCCTGAGGGCACGGAGCGCAATCTGGGCCTCGTGCTTGAGGGCATCGACCGCTGCATCCGGCTGCGCGCATCCCTGCACGATCCGCTGGCGACGTGGCTGACGAACCACGCCAAAGGCGGTTGAGCGCGGCCCGGCAACGGTCGGCACCGGCCGCGACGCTGGCGATGAAGTGGCAGCAATGGCCGGGCGCGCGCGCGTTGTCGGGCCGTTTTGAAATGCTCTAAATCATTGTGTATTCTGCATTTTTGTCCGGCCATTGCGACCGCGGCGCGCGCTTGAAGAATTGCAGGCGACGGGCAGGATTTTGCACTGGTTCGACTCTCGGTCGTGCTGATGATCAGGGGGCCAAAAATCAAGGGCGCATGGAGGTTGTGAGCGATGAAGAAGAGCCTGCTTCGCCACTTCGGTCGAGAATGGACGCTCTTGGCCCTGTGCGGTCTGGCCGTCGCAGCGGTCGCGTGCGATGACATTCGGGCGGAGCAGTTCCCCGAAGCGCTGATCAACCCCGATCCGCCGGTCTTTGTCTTCCCGCGCGTGCCGGTCGGCGAGCAGGTCGACCGCATCGTGACCATCGAGAACATCGGTGAGGCCGACCTGCTGCTGGCCAATATCGCCTTCCAGGGCGTCCCGGAAGCCTTGCAGTCCGACCTGCGGCTGTATTGGACGCTGACGACGCTTGAAGTGCAGAACCAGCGCGTCGGCATCGAGGACGGGACCAGCGAGTTCCCGTCGCCGCTGGTGGTGGCACCGGGCGCGCAGCTCTCGTTCATCCTGAACTTCCGGCCCGAGATCGCCGATGAGATCCCCGCCGGGCGCCTGGTGATGGAGGCGAACGACCCGCACCTGCGCACGCTGGAGATCCCGATCATCGGCACCGAGAACTCGGGCGAGCTGCGCGTCGAGCCGCGTTCGATCAACTTCGAGCGCGTGGCCGCGGGCGGCCGCGTCGAGCGCACCGTCACCGCGACCAATACCGGCGGCGCGGTGGTGACGATCAGCCGCCTGCAGCTCGACGGCGGCGCGGGCGACTTCACGGTCGTGCTCAACGACGACGATCCCATCGCCAACCCGGCGTTGCTCGAGGATCCCGACCAGGACGGCGTGGCCGGTTTGGCTCCAGGGCGCTCGTTCGACGTGATCGTGATCTATCAGCCCGACGGCGACGGGCAGGACGTGGGCGCGCTGACCTATCACTCCGACGCGGTCGTGCCGCAGGTGACGGTGAACCTGCTGGCCAACGGCGCGACGCCTTGCATTCGCGTCAACCCGAACCCGGTGCAGTACGGCGCGGTGCTGATCGGCCGCGATCACCCCGAGCGCGTCGAGATCGAGAGCTGCGGCGGCGAGCCGCTGACCATCAATGACATCCGCCTGGTCGATGATGGCGGTGGCGCCTTTGTCTTGGACGAAGACTCGCTGCCCCCGCGGCCTTCGCAGCTGCCGGCCTATACCGACGCCGACCGCGAGGCGGGCAATGCGCCGCCGAGCCGCGGCATCTCGGTGCTCTTCAACCCGGCAGATGAGCTGGCTTATGGCGGCATGCTGGCCATCGACAGCGACGATCCGCTGAGCCCCACCATCGAGGTGCCGCTCGTCGGCCGCGGCACGCGCAATGAGTGTCCGGTGGCGCGGGTGGCGATGGAAGAGTTTGCGGTGCTGCCGCTCGATGTCATCACGCTCGATGGCAGCGACTCGATGGACGCCGACTCGGTGGGCGGCCGGCCGGAAGCCTATGAGTGGACGGTGGTCTCGGCGCCGGAAGGTTCGGTCGCGCAGCCGGTCGAGAGCTTCTTCAGCCCGCTGCGGCCGGCCGATGGCGGGCCCGCCGACAATCCGGCGACGCCGACGGCGCAGTTTTTTGTCGACATCGCCGGCGAGTATGTGATCGAGCTGCGGGTGCGCGATGATTTTGGCCTGGTCGCGCCCAGCGAGGAGTGCCCGCAGGATGCGGCGCAGGTGCATATCTTCGCCCAGCCCGATGGCGACATCCACGTGCAGATGGTGTGGGATACGCCGCGTGACCCGAACCAGACCGACCCGGACGGCAGCGACGTCGACCTCTTCCTGCTGCACCCGAGCGCGCGCTCGTGGCGCGATATTCCGCAGCGCTGCTACTACGCCAACCCGAGCCCCGACTGGGGCGCGCTGGGTCAGATCGATGACAACCCGACGCTCGACATCGATGACACGAGCGGCGCCGGGCCCGAGAACATCAACCTGAACAACCCCGAGAACACCCAGGTGCTGGGCAACCCGTACCGCGTGGGCGCGCATTATTACCGCGAGCAGTTCGGGTCGAGCCTGGTGACGATCCGCATCTATCTGGGCGGCCTGCTGGCGTGGGAAGGGCACCAGGAGCTCATCGACACCGATGACTTCTGGGAGGCGGCGGCCATCGTGTGGACGCCCGGCGACCGGCGCGTTCAGGCCATCGACCAGTTCTACCAGGACATCCCCTGAGCTCGATCCGGTCGGTCCGCATCGAGGGCCTCAGCCCCGCCGGGCATGGCATCGCGCTCGTGGACGGGCGCCGTCGCGTGGTGCCCCGGGTCGATGTGGGCGAGATCGTCGGCCTGGGCGCCGCGGGCGACCTGCTCGACATCATCGAACCTTCTTTGCATCGCATCGACGCCGCGTGCCCGGTCTATGACCGTTGCCCCGGGTGCACCGTGCGCCACCTGGCGCCGAGACGCCGGGGCGCCTTGCTGATGGCGGCGCACGCCGAAGTGCTGCGCCGCGAAGCGGGCGTCGATGTGCCCTGGCGGCTGCTGGTGGCGCCGGGGGGCGATGGGCTGCGGGCGCGGGCCGTGGCGCGGGCGATGCGCGACGACGCCGGTCGGTTCGTGCTGGCCATGGGAGCGCGTGTTGGGGAGCCGATCGTGCTCGGCGAGTGCCCGGTGCAGACGCCGTTGTGCCGCGACCTGCTCACCGCGGCGGTGCGTGACCTGCGTCGCATCGACGCCCAGCCCTATGAACCGGAGACCCGCACCGGTGAGTTGCGTCATGTGGTGGTCGAGACCGCGCTGACGCCGCCGTTGGTGGTGCTCGCCTTCGGGCGCCCGGTGCATGAAGCGCGCTTTGATGGCGTGCTGGCCGATCGCCCCGACGTGTCGGTGCTGTATGACACATTGCCGCTGCGCGGCGCGGGCACGCTGCGAGCGCCGGCGGCGCGGCAGGGCTCGGCATCGGGCTGGCTGAACGTCGACGGCGATCGGCTGCGCGCGACGCTGCCGGCCTGGGTGCCG
>JAGQJJ010000596.1 GCA_020430675.1 Myxococcales bacterium | reverse complement strand
CACCCTCGCCCTCGCCTTCACCCTCGCCCTCGCCCTCGCCCTCACCCTCGCCCTCACCCTCGGCGCCGGGCCCGCCGCCGCGCGCCCGACCGCGGGCGTCACCCTGGCGCACGACGACCCGGCGGTGGGTGACCACGCCGAAGCGGTCGAGGTCAACCCGGCCGGCTTCGGCTTCGGCGAGAAGTTCCAGCTCGCCTACAGCTTTGTCGACAGCCTCGACGATGGCCCCGGCGAAGGCCACGCCGCGCTGCTCACGCTGGGCCCGCTCGACCCGTACCACACTGGCCTGGGTCTGCAATTCCTCGACGGCAGCGAGGGCGACAGCGCCTCGGTGATGAAGATCACCTGGGCCCACGCCCTGCGCCTGGGCCGCAGCGCTTCGGTCGGCTTCGCGTGGCATCACTTCCGCGGTGAGGACTCGCCGCTCGACCAGGTCGACACCTTCGACCTGGGTCTGCAATGGCGCCCGATTCGCTGGATGGGCTTCGGCGGCGTGCTCAACGACCTGAACCGCCCGCGCATCGCTGGCGAGCGCCTCGATCCCAGCCTCACCATCGGCCTCAGCGTACGCCCCGGCACCGAGCGCTTGAACCTGACCGGCCTCGCGCGCCTCGGCGAGACCGACTCGCCGCCCGGCCTGGGCGCGCGCTTCCTGGTGCGCCTCTTCAGCCGCATCGCGCTCGTCGCCCGCTATGACTACGTGCCGTCGAACGATGACGGGGTCGACGGTCGCCACCAGCTCACCCTGGGCCTCAGCGACCTGGGCGCGGCCGGCGCCGGCCTTTTCTGGCATGCCGCCGACGTCGCGGGCGGCGACCGCGCCGGCCTCGCGTTCACCGGCCGCGTACGCGACCGCGCCGAAGAGACGCCTTCGCTGCTGCCCCGCCCCATCGTCGTCGAAGTGCGCGTCGACGCCGCGACCGAGTACGCCGCGCGCGGCTTCCTGCGCCCCACCGCCGCCGCGCCCTTCCTCGAACTGCTGATGCGCCTGCGCCGCCTGGAACGCCAGCCCGAGGTCGCCGGCATCGTGCTCGCCTTCACCAGCGACAACATCGGCTGGGCCCAGGCCAGCGAGCTGCGCGCCGCCATCGAGCGCCTGCGCGCCGCCGGCAAGCGCGTCTATGCCTGGCTGCCGGTCGGCGATACGCGCACCTACGCCATCGCCGCCGCCGCCGACCAGATCTACACCACGCCCGCCGGCGGCCTGCTGCTCACCGGCCTCAAGGGCGAGATGCTCTTCCTCGGCACCCTGCTCGAACGCCTGGGCGTGCACGCCGAGTTTGTCGCCGCCGGTGCCTGGAAGTCGGCGCCCGAGACCTTCACCCGCAGCGCGCCCTCGGCCGCCTCGCTGGCCCAGCAGAACGCGCTGCTCGACGACCTGTACAACCGCACCGTCGACCATATCGCCCGCGGCCGCGGCATCAGCCCCGAGAAGGTGCGCGCGCTCATCGACAACGGCCCCTACACCGCGGTCACCGCCGAGAAGGCGGGGCTCGTCGACGGCGCCATCCACTACGACGAGTTCGAGCGGCTGATGAAAGACGCCCACGGCCCCCGCGTGCGCTTTGTCGAAGACCGCGATCTGCTCGACACCCGCGACCCGTGGTGGGGCGAGCGCCCGGCCATCGCGGTGCTCTACGCCACCGGCACCATCACCGACGGCCCATCGACCAACAACCCCTTCACCGGCTCGCTCACCACCGGCGCCGACACCTTCGTCGAAGGCGTCGAGAAGCTGCGCACCGACAGCAACGTGAAGGCGGTGGTGCTGCGCATCGACAGCCCCGGCGGCTCGGTCACCGCCGCCGACGTGATGTGGCACGCGCTGGTGCGGCTGGCCGAGGCCAAGCCGCTCATCGTCAGCATGGGCGACATCGCCGCGTCGGGCGGCTATTACATCGCCGCGCCGGGCCGCACCATCCTCGCCTCGCCCGAGACGCTCACCGGCAGCATCGGCGTCTTCACCGGCAAGTTCGACCTGAGCGGCCTGTACCGCGGCCTGGGCGTCAACAAGATGCTCTTCCTGCGCGGCGAGCGCGCCGCCCTGCTCAGCGAAGCCGCGCCCTGGACCGATGGCGAGCGCGAAGCGGTGAAGACGGCCATGAACGAACTCTACGCCTTGTTCATCGACCGCGTCGCCGCCGGCCGCACGCACCTCAAGCGCGACCAGATCCTGGCGCTGGGCGGCGGCCGCGTCTGGACGGGCGGCCAAGCCCGCGCCTGCGGCCTCGTCGACCGCCCCGAAGGCCTGCTGACCGCCATCGACCTCGCCGCCATCGCCGCCGACCTGGGCGACGGCGACTACCGCCTGCATATCGCGCCCGCGCCCGGCCCGTTCGGTGCCCTGCCCCGCTCGCCGTTTGGCCTCGACGTGCTCGCGGGCTGGCTCGAAGGGCGCATCGCCGACGCGGTGCCGCAGCTTCCACCCGTGCTGCGCCGGGCGCTCGACATCCCCGCGCTGCAATTCGCCGAAGGCACCCCGCTGGCGCTCTTGCCGTTTGTGCCGATTCCCTGACGTCTCTGGAGCACGACTGCACCGGCTCGACCACACTCTGCCGTGCCATCGGGGCACAGGTGGTCCAAGCGAGGCCCATTCCGACATGGCATGGCCCGTGCTAGTCTGACGCCGCGCCCACGGTTGGAGAAGCCCATGCCGCCCCCGTTTGTCGCCCTGACCGACCCCCAAGCGCCGCCCGATCCTTTGTCCCGTCTGCCATCGCGCCTCGTCGAGAGCAGCGCGCCGGCCCGCCTCTGGAGCCCGAGCACCAACGGCCGCGTGCGCTGCCATCTCTCGCCGCGGCGCTGCCACATCCCCGAAGGCGGGCTCGGCTTCTGCGGCGTGCGCCACAACCAGGGCGGCGAATTGCGCACCCTGAACTACGGCAAATCGGTGGCGATGACGCGCGAGACCATCGAGACCGAGGCCGTCTATCACTTCGCGCCCGGCGAAGCCATCCTCTCGATGGGCAATATCGGCTGCATGATGGCATGCGACTTCTGCCATAACTGGCGCACCAGCCAGGCAAGGCAGGCCCGCGACGCTGACATCCACGCCTACTCGCCCGAAGACGTGGTCGAAGCCGCCCTGCGCCATGGCATCCGCGTCTTGTCATGGACGTACAACGACCCGGTCGTCTGGCATGAGTTTGTGGTCGACACCGCCCGGCTCGCCAAGAAACACGGGCTGATCAACCTCTACAAGTCCGCCTTCTACATCACCCCCGAGGCCGTCGACGAGCTGCTCGAAGTCATCGACATCTTCAGCCTGTCGCTCAAGTCGATGGACCCCGACTTCTATCGCAAGCACACCAAAGGCCGCCTCGAACCCACGCTGGAGGCCATCGAGCGCGTCTATCGCGCCCGCGCTGGCGGCGATCGACCGCACCTCGAATTGAGCAACCTGTGCGTCACCGGGCGCAATGACACGCTCGAAGAAGCCGCGCGCGTCGCGCGCTTCGTGCTCGACCGGCTCGACCCGACAATCCCTTTGCATTACGTGCGCTTCCACCCCGACTACCGCTACACGCATGTCGGCCGCACCGATGTCGGCTTCCTCGAAGCGGCCCGCGCCCAGGCCCGCGAGATGGGCGTCGAGCACGTCTACGTCGGCAACGTGACCGACTCGCCCAGCGCGCATACCTGGTGCGCCGAGTGCGGCACGCTGCTCATCGAG
>JAGQJJ010000595.1 GCA_020430675.1 Myxococcales bacterium | reverse complement strand
CCCTCGACCGCGGCCAGCGTCTTCTCGTCGCGCACTTCGATCGCGTCGAAGCCCAGGTCGCCGAGGGCCGCGCGATGCGCCGCGTAGCCGCCTTGCAGCGCCAGCACCCCGACGCGGCGCATGTCACCAGCCCCGCGTCGAGAGCCGCTCGCTGGCGTCCAGGGTGCCGAGCTCGATGCCGCGCATGGCCGCGCCGAGGCCGGTGCTGATCTCGGCGAGCTTCTTCGGATCCTCCCACCACGTCGTCGCGTCGACGATGGCGCGGGCGCGGCGCTCGGGGTCGTCGCTGAGGAAGATGCCCGAGCCGACAAAGACCGCCTCGGCGCCGAGCGCCATGCACAGCGCGGCGTCGGCGGGGGTGGCGATGCCGCCGGCGGCGAAGTTCGGCACCGGCAGGCGGCCGTTCTCGGCGACCCACTTGACCAGATCGTAAGGCGCGCCGAGCTGCTTGGCCTCGGTCATCAGCTCTTCGGGGCGCATCGTGGTCAGCCGGCGGATATGCCCGTTCACGGTGCGCAGGTGGCGCACGCCTTCGACGATATTGCCGGTGCCCGCCTCGCCCTTGGTGCGCAGCATCGCCGCGCCTTCGCCGATGCGCCGCAGGGCCTCGCCCAGATCGGTGCAGCCGCAGACGAAGGGCACCTTGAAGCGGCTCTTCTCGATGTGGAAGGCCTCGTCTGCCGGGGTCAGCACCTCGCTCTCGTCGATGAAGTCGACCTCGAGCGCTTCGAGGATGCGGGCCTCCATGAAGTGGCCGATGCGGCACTTGGCCATGACCGGGATGGTCACCGCCGCCTGGATCTCTTTGATCATCTTGGGATCGCTCGCGCGCGCGACCCCACCTTCCTTGCGGATCTGGGCCGGCACCCGTTCGAGGGCCATCACGGCGCACGCCCCGGCTTCCTGGGCGATCTCCGCCTGCTTGGCGTCCGTGACGTCCATGATCACGCCGCCCTTGAGCATCTGAGCGAGCCCCACCTTGGCCTGCCAGGTTGACTTCTCCATTGCGTCCCTCGTTTCGGTCTGGCGCGCCGCTGCGCGCCCTCGGTCCAGATGTGGGGGCGTTGTAAATCGTTACCCAAGGTTTTTCAAACGCGGTGTGGTATGACCCCGAGCCGGGACCGATGACGCGCCCTGCGCGCAGATGGTAGAAAAACGCCATGAGCACCGGACGCCAGCCGAGGTTCTCGCCGGGGTCGACCGTCGACGGGCGTTACCGCATCCGCCGGTTGATGGGTCGCTGGCAGGTCGGCACGGCTTATGCCGCCACGCCGTTGCGCGGCACCGAATCGGTCACCTTGCTGGTGATGGACGTCCGCCCGGCCGCCGTGCCGCAGTACCTGCGTTGGGTGCGCATCGAAGCCGATCAGCAGCGCGTCGTGCCCGCCGGCCTGCTGACGCCCACCGACGGCGGCCACCTCAGCGGCGATACCGTCTATATGGTGCTCGGCGGCCTGCGCGGCGTGCCGCTCGCGACCCGCATCCGGCAGGACGGCAGCCTCGATGAAGTCGTGGCGATCCGCTTCTTCGAGGCGCTCGCGCGCATGCTCGGGCGGGCCCACGCCGAGGGCGTCTGCCTCGGTTCGGTGCGGCCGACCAACGTCTTCCTCGACGGCGATCCCGAAGCCCCGGCGCCGGTGGTCTTCGATCCGGGCTTCGCGCGCGGGCTGAGCCGCCTGCTCGACTACGCGCCGCGCGAGGCCGAGCGCTTCGTGGCGCCCGACCGCCACCCCGAGATGCCCAGTGCCGCCGATGACATCTTCAGCCTGGGCGCGCTGTTGTACTTCGCCCTGACCGCACGCAAGCCGCCGCCCGTCGACCGCGAGGGGCGCCGCGTGGTCACCCCGCCCTCGTGGAAGCGCCATGACTCGACGCTTTGCAGCTATATCGATCCGGTGGTCCTCAAAGCGATGGCCCCGCAGGCGCGCGATCGGCATGACCTGTGCGAAGAGCTGGCCGACGAGCTGGCCGCGCTCGACGAGGTGTTCCGGCTGTCGCCCGACGCCCGCGCGGTGCTTGGCTTGCAGGGCGTACCGGCCGGGGCCGAGCGACGCCGGCATACGCACCCGCATTACCTCCACGACCTGCTCGGCCTGCCCGAAGACCGCGATGACGACATCGCGCCCTCGGGTGAGATCGAGATCGCTGACCCCGACGAGCCCTGATCGGGACCGGCCCAGCGCATGCAAACCGACGACGAACCGCACGTCCGCGATGACCCCAAGAGCCCGCTCTTTGCCGCCTGGGCGCGCTTCATCGTGCGCGGCCGGTGGATCATTCTGGCCGTCACCGCGGCCATCGCCGCCGTCTCGGTGTGGCTGATCGACACTCGGGCGGTCATCGACACCAGCGTTGAGGCCTTTGCGGCCAATGACTCCGAGCCGCAGCGCGTGCTTGAGGAGTACCGCAGCGAGTTCGGCCGCGATGAGATGTTCTTGCTGCTCATCGAGGGCGATGTCTTCTCGCAGCCGTTCCTTGAGAAGCTGCGCGCGCTGCACACCGAGGTCAGCCGCCTCGACATGCCGTTGAGCACGCTGGGCGAGCGGCGCGCCGACCGCGATCGGAAGCGCGGCAAGAAGCCCATCTTCGACGCGGCGCCGCCCACCGCGCCGCCGAGCGATGGCGGCGCGAAGTCCGGCGAAGGTCAGGCGGGCGCAGGCAGTGCGCCGGCCGGTCCGCCGGCCAAACCGGCCGACGACTTCGGCAGCTTTGGCAGCGGCGATGACTGGGGCGCGGGCGGCGCCGGTGACGGCTTCGGCGACCTCGCCGTCGACGCCACCTGGGGCGATGAAGGCGGCGGCACGGTCATCGAGCAGGCCACCTCGATCATCAATGTGCGCCGCACGCGCAGCCGCGCCGATGGCATTGAGGTCGGCGAGCTGATGAAGCCCTGGCCTTTTGTCGACGGCGATCCGGCGGGCAACGCCGAGCGGCTCGCCGCCATCCGTGCCGAGGTGATCGGCGACAAGACGCTCGTCGGCCAGGTGGTCGGTAAAGAGGGCCACCACGCGGTGATCGCGCTGCGCACGGCCTTCATGTCGGAGGAAGACTCGGCGCTGGTCTACGAGCGCCTGGTCGACATCGCCAAACACCACAGCACCGACGGCTTTGGGGTCGCGGTCTCGGGCCTGCCGGCGCTCAACGCGGGCCTGCAAGTTTTGCTGCTCAACGATCTGGAGCGCCTGCTCGCCCTGAGCGTGGTGTTGATGCTCGTCATCCTGATGTTCATCTTCCGCCACCCGCTCGGCGTGCTGGCGCCGATGGCGGTGGTGGGCCTCGCCGCCGCGAGCACGGTGGGCATGATGGGCCTCGCCGGCATGCCGCTGACGCTGCTGAGCAACATCCTGCCCGCGTTTTTGTTCTGCGTCGGCATCGGCGACTCGGTGCACCTGATCTCGGTCTACCGCGACGCGATGAAAGAGGGCATGACCTCGCATCAGGCGGTCGAGCACGCGGTCGCCACCACCGGCATGCCCATCTTCTACACCTCGTTGACCACGGTGGTCGGCCTGCTCAGCTTCCGCTTCGCCAGCCTCGATGCCATCGGCGAGATGGGCACGGCGGGCGCGTTTGGCGTGGGCATCGCCTTCCTCTACTCGGTCACGCTGCTGCCCGCGCTGCTCTCATTCAACAAGGGCAGCCTGATGGGCGCTCGCCCGCCGGGCGAAAACGAC
>JAGQJJ010000594.1 GCA_020430675.1 Myxococcales bacterium | reverse complement strand
TCCGACCGACGCCGCGCCGCCCGATGCGCGGCCCCACGACGCGGCGCCTGCCGACGCCGCGCCCGCCGATGCCGGCCCGAACTGCCCGCCGCCGCCCGATCGGCAGACGCATTTTGTGCAGGCCGGCCATTGCTTCGAGCACACCCCGCCCTGCTGCGTCGACGCCGACTGCCCGGCCGATATGTTTGGCTGCATCGCTGAGTCCGGCCATTGCCGCGCGTGGGAGATCTGCAACTGCGCCGCCGACGCCGACTGCCCCGACGGCTTCGTCTGCCTGAGCAACGAGCGCATCTGCGGCGGCTGCTTCCCCCAGCGCCCCGCCTGCGTGGGCGACGGCCAGTGCCCCGCCGGCGAGCACTGCATCGGTGGCCGATGTGCCGACTGCCCTGACGGCGATCCGATGGCGCGCTGCGCCGGCCCGCCCGATCCCGGCCCCTGCGACGCCATCGGCACCGGCTGGGCCTACGCGCCCGACCTGCAAGGCTGCGTGCCCTTCCAGAACGGCGGCTGCGAGGGCGCCGGCAACGGCTTCGAAGACCCGAATGACTGCCTCGACACCTGCCGGCCCGGCGACCGCTGCACCGTGCGCGTCGAGGCACTCGTCAACGGCCGCCCCGTGCGCAGCCGTGAATGCCCGGTGCCCGCCACCGGCGCCACTTGCGCCGTCGTCGGTTTCTGCGTCTGCGACGTGCTGCTCAACGACGGCGACGAGCCGCCGACCCTGGAAGACCTGCGCCGCTGCACCTACTCGATGGTGCAGCCGCGGGCCCAGATCAACCTGTCCGACACCTGCAACGGCGGCGTCGACCTCTTCACCGCGCTCACCCGCGCCCAATTGCCCGACGGACGCGATCAAGAGGTGGCCATCACGCCTGACCCGGCCTGCCGCGCCCTGCAAGCGCGCATCTCCGACGAGGTCGCGATCTGCGAAGACGCCCGCCAGAACGGCTGGGAGGCCGGCATCGACTGCGGCTCGCCCGGTTGCGCGGTCTGCCGGTAGCCTTCAAACGCTGCCGATCAGCACCACCGCATAAGCGACAAACACCGCCAGCAGCACGCCGCCTTCGGCGCGGTTGACCCGCATGCCGCTGCGCATCAACGGAAAGAGCAGCAGCGAGACCGCCAGCATCCACCAGTCGTCGCGCGCGATGATCTCGGCGGGCACCGCCACCGGATGCACCAGCGCGGTGGCGCCGGCGATGCCCAGCACGTTGAACAGGTTCGAGCCGACCACATTGCCCACCGCGATGTCGTCGCGCCCGCGCGCGACCGCCACCAGCGAGGTCACCAGCTCGGGCGCGCTGGTGCCGGCAGCGACGATCGTCAGCCCGATGATCGTGTCGGAGACGCCCAGCGCCTCGGCCACGCCCACCGCGCCGCGCACCAGCGCCGAAGCACCGCCGGCGAGCAGGCCGATGCCGACAAGAACCGCGATGAGGTTGAGCGCCACCGCCGCCCCGCCCACGCGGCCAAGCGAGGCGGTCGCCAGCTCGGCAAATCCTTCGGCTTCGGCCGGCGTGGCGCTGCGGCGACCGATGGTCACCATGTAGGCGGTGAAAGCGACCATCGCGCCGAGCAGGACGCCGCCTTCGAGCCGGTCGAGGTGCCCATCGCGCGCCAGCAGATGGAACTGCGCCGCGGCCAGCATCATCACCGGCCACTCCAGACGCACCGTGTTGCCTTCGATGCGCAGCGGCCGAATCAGCGCGGTCAGCCCCAGAATCGCCGCGATGTTGAAGATGTTGGACCCGACGACATTGCCCACCGCGATGCCCGGGCTGCCTTTGAAGGCCGATTGCAGCGAGACGACCAGCTCGGGCATCGACGTGCCCGCCGCGACCACGGTCAACCCGATGACCGCCGGCGTCACCTTGGCCAGCAGCGCCACCCCGCTGGCCCCGCGCACCAACGCCTCGCCGCCGACGACCAGCAGCACCAGACCACCGATGACCCACAGCCAATCGACGAGCATGGTGAAGACCCCACCGGCAAGGCGCCGATATTAGTCGAGCGCCCGGCGCCTCACCAGCGCGGCCGGCGAATCACAAAATCTCGACTTTTTCTGCAGGCCACCGCCGCCTCGCGGTTCATGCCCATCGTGACCCGCCCGATGGGAGCCAGCACATGCGGACTTCAATCCTCGCCGCCGCCCTCGCCGCCTTCAGCCTGACCGCCTGCGCCACCGAGACCGAGTCCGAGTCGTGGCTCGGCACCACCGAGCAGAACCTCGACCTGCCCGAGTTCGAGCCGCTGCCGGGCAATATCACCGAAGGCGAGCCCTACGTCACCATCCGGCTGACCTGCCTGGACACGGAGTGCTGGCGGAGCCGGGTGGAGATCGTCGGGACGCCTTACGACGACATCGTGGTGCTGACCGAGATCAACCAGATGCCGACGCTCATGATCGCCGTCCGCAACCCGGCCACCGGCGAGACGGTCGCCGCGCAATGGATGCACTGCGGCGACACCAACGTCTTCCCCTGCACCTCGCCCGCCGGCCCCCACATCGTGGACGAAATGGTGATCTCGCTGGGCGACGGCGACGACACCTTCTACACCGGCGAGCCGATGACCTACTCCATGGACAGCTACTGGGATCTGCCGGAAGGTTGGCTGGAGGTCTACGGCGGCGCGGGCGCCGATGTCATCGAGGGCGCGGGCTACGCCGAGGGCGGCAGCGGTGACGACACGCTGATCGCCTCATCGCTGGACAGCTATCTCTACGGTGGGCCGGGCGCCGACACGCTCGTTGGTGGCGCCGGCCGGGACTGGCTGGTGGGCGGTACCGGCGACGATGAGATCAACGGCGGCGCCAACGAAGACACGCTGGAGGGCGGCGACGGCGATGACACCCTCAATGGGGGCGGCGGCGACGACGTGATGTACGGCAACGCCGGCAGCGACACGATGCACGGCAACGGCGGCAAGGACGTGATGTACGGCGGCACGTCGGCCGACACGATGTACGGCGATGCCGGCAACGACACGATGCGCGGCGGGGACGGCGGCGACTTCCTCTACGGCGGCGATGGCAAGGACACCCTGCACGGCGAAGGCGGCAACGACACCCTCGACGGCGGCGCCGACAGCGACACCTGCTCGGGCGAGCACAAGTCGCACTGCTGAGCGCCAGGATGAAGAGGTCACCAGCAGGTAGCGCATGCGTCGAGCCCCGTGCGAGACTCCGGCCATGCCAAACGACGCGCAGCGCCTGCGTCACCTGTATGACGCCCACGCCCAGCAGGTCTACCGGCGCGCGCTGCGCCTGCTCGGCAACCCGGCCGACGCCGAGGAGGCGATGCAGGAGGTCTTCATCCGGGCCGCCGCGCACCTCGACGATTTGCAACATGGCTTTGCCATTCGCTGGCTGTACCGGACGACGACCAACTACTGCCACAACCTGATGCGCGACCGCCGCCGCCGCCGCGAGCTGCTCGATGAGCGGGGGCCGCGCCCCGAGGCGGACCGGCGAACGCCCGACGCCCTGATGACGCTGCGCGACCTGCTCGCGCGCGCCGACGAGAAGGAGGCCCAGGCGGTCATCTACGTCTATATCGACCAGCTGCCTCAATCGGAAGCGGCTGATTTGATGGGGATTTCGGTGCGGTCGCTGGCGTACCTGCTGGCGTCGTTCCGCACCTGGGCTGCGACTCAGGTCGGCGAGGGAGGTGTGCAA
>JAGQJJ010000593.1 GCA_020430675.1 Myxococcales bacterium | reverse complement strand
TCGCGGCGACCCAACGAGCCAGCCTGGGCCGTGCGGGCACGCTGGCGACGCAGGCAACGCTGTCCGGTGGTGCGAAGACAAGCTCAGCGGCGCGTGCCCGGTGCGCGGTCCGCTTCCATCTGAGGCCCGCCGGGTCGCGGCTCGCGGCGCACGAAGGATCCAGCCGGCACCGTGAGGTGGCGGCGTCAGGCCACGCGATCCGATGGCATGATGAGACGCTGAACGGTACGCAGACCGAGGGCACCCGGTACCCAGACCGAGGGCACACCCGGTGCGCCGACCGAGCGCAAGCCGCCCGCATGAAGACGGGGGAGACCCCAGGGCTGCATGCCTGGGGCCGGTCTTGAACGTCAATCCTCGGTGTCGTCGTCGTCGTCGAGATCGTCGTCGTCGTCGTCGTCGTCGTCGAGGTCGTCGTCCAGATCATCGAGCGGCGGCTCGTCGCTCTCGCGCGCGTTGGCCATGCGCGCCTCACGCGCTTCGCGGGCTTCCCGCTTGGGCTCGACCGTCGCGGTGACGCCGCCGCCTTCAAGTTGGGGGCGGGCGGTCATCATGCCGATGTCGTCGAGCTTGGCGACCAGCTCGTTGAGCTGCGCGACCCAGCGGTCGGTCACCGCGCGTTCGCGGCCACGCATGCGCACCACGAAGCGCACCCGATCGCCCGCTTCGAGGAACCGGCGCGCGTGGCGCAGCTTGGTCTCCAAGTCGTGTGGATCGGTCTTGGGCCGCAGCTTGATGATCTTGGTCTGGATCTGATGCTGCTTCTTCTGCCGCTTGCGTTGCTCGTAGCGGAAGCGTCCGTAGTCCATGATCCGGCAGACGGGTGGCCGCGCGTTCGGCGCGACCTCGACCAGATCAAGGCCCCTCTCCATCGCGATGCGCCGGCCCTCTTCGGGGGCCATGACCCCCAGCGGCGCGCCATTATCGTCGATCACCATGACCTGCGCGATGCGGATCTGGTGGTTGATCCTTCTGCGTTCGTCCAAGGTTGTGCGGGTTCCCCCTGTCCGTGACCCGGCCAAGGCTCTCGGGTCGTTGCTGCGTCGCCGACCAGCCGCCTCCCGCGGACGGTCGCATTCCGTTCATACCCCACCCTCGACCCCGTGACCAGTCCTCCGCGCGCTCGTTGCCCTCGGGGGGGCGATTTTGCTATAGCCGGCCTCAAGACTGCCGACCGGGGGAGGCGCGGCATGCGGTGCGCGATTTTTGTTGGGGTCTGTCTGGCCGTGATGGCCGGGTGTGATGGCGGCGGCGGCAGCGGTGAGCCGCCGGACGACGCGGCGGGCGGGGAGCGGTCGATCGATCCCTTCCCCGATCAGGGCACGGACGCGGGCGCGGACGCGGCCCCGCTGGTCCCGGACGCCGAGCCGCTGGACGCGGCGCCGCTGCGTCGCTGCGTCTCGGACGGCGTAATGCTGGGCGAACGCTATGTGAGCGACCCCAGCGTGGGCCTCGAAGACTTCATCGTCGATGTCGACGGCGATCAGGACGGGCTGCCCGATCTGGTCCTGCGCCGGCAGGTGGTCGATGGACTGCGCTTTGAGCTGCTCAACGGCCAGACGGCCGAGGTGCAGGCCGGCACGACGCTGCCCAACGCGGTGCAGGCCGAGTTCATGCCGCGCCAGTGGCCGCCGCGGGCCCTGCGCACGCCGATCAACCTGGGCGACGAGGTGGTCTGGTTCATCCGCGAAGACGGCGCCGATGGCACGACCACCCTCGGCCGCTATGCGGCGTCGACGTTTGACCCGGTGGGCCATGTCTCGCTCGGCGCGGGCGTGCAGGACGCCACGATCTTCATCGGCCCCGGCGTGGTGGTCCTGGTCAACCGCGGCGATGGCTCCTGCGCGGTGTACGACCCGCGCGATGACATGCCGCGCGGCGATTGGGGCCGCTGCCGCGTCTGGCCGGGTTGGGATCTCAATGGCGACGGCGTGCCCGACATCGTGCGCTCGGGCGCGGCCGGCCTGACGGTCTTTGACGGCCTGCAGCTGCTGGAGGCGGGGTCGGAGCCCGACGTGCCGGCGGTGGCGGTCGGCCTGGGCCCCGATGGGCCGCTCAACCTGCGCGGACAGGGGCCCGAGGTGGCCAGCGCGACGCTCGATCAGGGTCGGCTTGAGGTGCGCTATCACGATCCGGTCGAGCTGAACGTGCACGGCGAGGCCCAGACGGTGCCGGTGCCGGGCATCTTTGAGCGCGTGGTTTTCATCCCGTTCGGCGATTCGCTGCGGCTGGTCGCGCAACTTGAGCGCAACGGTCAGCGCTTCGTGCACCTGCTGGAGCCCGGCCCCTCGCTGCGGCGCATCAGCGAGTTCGGGCCCTATATCTACCTGAACTGGGACGTCGAGAACGACGTGGACGGCGATGGCGTGGCCGACCTGCGCATTCGCGGCGGCTCGACCGAAGATGGCACCAATACCGAGGTGCAGTTCCGCCGGCTGCGCGATGGCGAGCTGGTCTACTCGGTCGCCGCCCAGCGGTCGGCGCGCTTCACCCATGTCTGGTCGAACGACCTGCCGCCGACCGCGGCGGACCTCGATGGCTGCCCCGGCATCGAGCGCGTCCTGCTGCGCGAGGGCAACCCGACGGGTGACGGCGTTCGGCCGACGCGGGTGCTGGTCTTTGATGATGAAGGCGTCCAGCGACTCAGCAGCGAGGGCTACAACGGGCGCGTGCACGTCCTGCGCATCGCCGACCTTGATGGCGAGCCGCCCGCCGAGCTGATCGAGGTGCGCAGCGAGGACGATCGCTCGGCGCGGCTGCGGGTGTTCAGCGGTCCCGGCATTCCCTGACGGCCCGCCTCGTGGCACCGCGCGCGCGGCCATGCGCGGTCCCCCGGATCCTGCCAGATTCCCCTTGCGACCAGGATCACACGGTCCTACATTGAGCGACACCCTGGCTCACGCCCTGGAGTTGTCGTGCTCAAGACTGTTCGCCTGATCGGCCCCTGGTTCATCCTGGCCCATGTCATCGCGCTGCACGTCTTCATCGCGTGGTTTCAGGGGCCGGGCGACGCGGTGGCCGAGACGCAGGCGCCGGGCGAGGTCGCCGCGCCCGAGGCGCCGGTCGCGGCCAACGAGGCCCTGGGTGGCGTGCTCGATGAGCCGCCGGAACCCGAGCCGGTGGCGCCACCGCTGGTGGAGCGGCCCGGGCCGCTCGATCCCGATCGCATCTACGTCGACGGGGCGCAGACGCTGGCCGAGTTGGACGCCGACTGGCTCGCCGAGCTGACGCTCGATCCCGAGCTGCAGGCCACGGCGACGCGCATGCTGACGCGCGGCAAGGTGCCGTTTGGCGCGGTGGTTGTCGTCGATGTGAAGACCGGCGATGTGCTGGCGATGGCCGACCGCTACGACGAGCAGCACGCGATCGCGCCCAAGCTCGACCCGAAGGGCCCGCCCCACCTGGCATTGCGCGCGCTGGCGCCGGCGGCCAGCGTCTTCAAGATGGTGACCGCAGCGGCGCTGATCGAGTCGGGCGTCTCGCCGTCGCGCGAGTTCGCCTACAAGACCGGGTCGAGCAAGATCTACGGCGATCATCTTGAGGACCTGGGGGCCGGCGCGCCGAAGACCGACATGATCGACGCCTTCGCCGACAGCAATAACGGCTTCTTTGCGCGGCTGGCCGACCAGAAGCTGAGCCGCGAGGCGATCGAGCTGATGGCGCGGCGCTTCGGCTTCAA